>JAUVYN010000061.1 GCA_030603065.1 Pseudomonas sp. | reverse complement strand
AATGAGCGCAACGGTCCAGGATATCGCCGGCAACACCGCCGTGACGCGTGACCGCTCCAACAATGCCGACGAACTGGCTCGCCTGGGCCGCGATCGGGTGCTTGTGGTCAGCGAAACCATTACCGGTCTGGCCACCAGCATCGAGCGCTGTACTCGGCACATGCAGAAACTCGAAGGTCACAGCCAGGAAATCAGCGGTGTAGTCCGGGTAATTCGAGAAATTGCCGAGCAAACCAATTTGCTGGCGTTGAATGCGGTCATCGAAGCGGCCCGTGCGGGCGAGTCCGGCCGCGGATTCGCGGTGGTGGCTGACGAGGTACGTTCGCTCGCTCAACGTGTACAGAACTCAACCGATGAAATCCATCGCATGATCGAAGCCCTGCAGGGCGGTACGCGCGAGGCGGTCAAGGATATGCAGGCCAGTGCGGGGCTGACCCGGGAATCAGTCGAGCAGGTCGAGGAAGCCGGCCAGTCGCTAGCCAATATCACCGCATCGGTCGCTGAAATTCGCGATGGCAACCAGGAGATCGCCTCGGCCATCGAACAGCAGAGCGAGGCTGCCGAAGCCATCACCTTGAGTGTGGTGCAGATCAGGGATGTGACCGAACAGACTGTCGAACAGACCCGACGCAGCGCGGCCACCAGTGAGCACTTGGCCACCCTCGCCCATCAACTCACGAGCTCGGTGAGCAAGCTCCGAAGCTGATCGAGCCAGCACCACCCAATGGGTGATACTGGCTTTCGGTTTACTGCAGAGTGATTCGGTCGCGATTTTTCTCTACCGTTGCCTGGCCGATGCCACGCACGTCGGAAAGGCTTTCGATTGATTCGAAGGCGCCCTTCTCGTCGCGGTGAGCGACGATCGCCTCGGCCTTGGCTTCGCCAACGCCTTGCAGGGTTTCCGCAATTTCCGCCGCGCTCGCCGAGTTGACGTTCACCGTCGGCACCCCGGTGCCCTGGGCAAGCGCCGGCAGTGCCAGGGCCGTGGAAAGAACCAGCAGAACGGTACAGACAAGCTTCTTCATGTGACACTCCTTGGAGTTGGTCGTAGTTGGTATGCGCCGCATTGCCGGGCCAACTACTGCAAACTTCCGCTCTCCCTGCGGCAGACGCACGATACCTCGCGGTCCAGCTCCCCGACATCACTGAACCCCGACACCGTGAGCCAGTTCAGATTGTTGAATCACCAAGCTGCCGAAAATGAGATCTGCCGCACGCCGGAATGCAACTGGATGCAGCGCACGGCAAGCTCCGGCCGGAACATCCCTCGCGCAGCGGAGTCACAAGTGCAACGACTAAAGGTTCTGGAGCTTACGATGGACATCATTCGAGTGATCTTCGCCATTCTGCTACCACCCCTTGGGGTTTTCCTGCAGGTGGGGCTGGGCGGGGCATTCTGGCTGAACATACTCCTGACGCTGCTGGGCTACTTCCCCGGTGTCCTCCACGCTATATGGGTGATCGCCCGACGTTAGAGTGTCACGACGAGGCATGGCCCAGCGCCACGGATTGCCTTTCGCCGCGTGCACTGGGTATCCTGACAGCCCACGCTGACTGGACCCGCCTCCGTGAAACATCTTCTGCTTTCAATGCTGTTCATTACCACCGCGGCGCAGGCTGCCGATCCGCTTGCAATCGACGTCTACCGGGACCCCAATTGCGGATGCTGCAAGGCCTGGATTGAACACCTGGAAGACAACGGATTTGCCGTCAAAGACGTCGTCGAGTCCGACATGGTATCAGTGAAGATCAGGCTGGGCGTGCCACCTGAAATGGCTTCCTGCCACACCGCGGTCATCGAAGACCGCTTCGTCGAAGGCCACGTTCCTGCCGCCGATATCCTTGCCGCCCGAGCTCGCCCGGATCTGATCGGGCTGGCCGTTCCTGGTATGCCGATCGGCTCGCCCGGCATGGAAATGGGCGCACGCCAGGACCCCTTCGACGTCATCGCTCTCGATTCCAGCGGCACTCCTGAGGTATTCAACAGCTATCCGGGCAATCTGACTGACTCGCTCCGGGTCACGGGCGGGCGCTAAGCAGCGCCTCCCTGCGGACACTGCACCAGCTGGCCATCCAATCCAACGATGACGCTACGATTGCGACCTGACCGCTTGGCGTCATACAAACACTGATCTGCCTCGTGCAACCAGTCATCGGCGGACTGATGCCCGCCCAGGATTGCCCCCCCGATGGATACGGTCACCGCGCCGCCAGGTGAGCGCACGTTCTGCGCGACTTCCTGCAGAATATGCTCGGCTACTGCTGACAGGCCCACTGCATCGACTCGGGGAACAAGCAGGACGAACTCTTCTCCACCCAGGCGGAATAGTCGGTCCGTCTGACGGCTGACCGAATTCACCACCTCGGCGAACCGGACCAGCACCGTATCCCCCTCCCGGTGGCCGAATCGGTCATTGATACTCTTGAAATGGTCGAGGTCCAGCACCAGTAGGCCGAAGGACTCTCCATGGCGTTGATGCACCGCCATGGCTCGCTCCAGCTCATCGTCCATGACCCGTCGATTGTCGGTACCGGTAAGCGGGTCCAGCCGTGCCAGGTCACCCAGCCTGAGTCGCTGGTAACGACCGCGGAGGGCGAACACGCAGGCGAAAAAGCTGCAGATAAAGGACGTAACGGCGAAGGATGTGAGCTGATAGCGGCTTTCGAACAAGGTACCGGGATTGAGCAATTCGTATCCGCACAGCGCGGCCAATGCCCAGAGCGTGGCGATGACCGCCTGAAGCGGAGGCACCACGAAGAAATTGAACAGGATCAGAGTGTAGAACCAGAAGGCACCATTGATGCCAAGATTGATGGTCACCAGGACGGTGACTATCGAATACAGCACGGCGAGAAACTGTCCCGGCCGCACCGTGTGGCCCGTCTGCCACGCATGGAAAACTGCGGCGCCGGTGGCAACGACCAGCGTTGTGTCCAGCAGCCCGACCAACCAGTTTCCTTCCAGGAGGCGGTAGACTGCGTAAGGCCCTACCCCGATTAGAGAGCACAGAGCAACCAGAGACAGTATGGATAGCTGAAAGTCTCCTTTCAGCCGTGTCCAGATTTCCCGCATCGCGTGTTCGCTTGTTCTTTTTCATGGTACCCGCCGGGGGCGGTTTCGCTTGAGCGAACAGTACGCTGGCCATTGGCCAAGAGCAAGGGCTGTTTCGGGCAAAACGAGCGTCTTGGTGCGAGACAAATCAATCAAACGGCAACAAAATCGAGAAACCGCTCACCCCGCCGCAGCGGTGTCCTGAATACGCTTGACCATCGCTTTCAAGCCGTTTCCGCGCGTCATGCTCAGGTGCTTCATGAGATTGAGCTGCTGGAAATAGGCTTCAATATCGAAATCAAGGATCTGTTCAGCCGTCTTGCCATTGTAGGCGGCCAGGACCACTGCCAGCAGTCCCTTGACTATGAAGGCATCGCTGTCCGCTTCAAAAAGGTAGCGTTCCCCCTCCTTTCGGCTGGTCAGCCACACCTGGCTTTGACAGCCGCGAACCAGGTTTGCCTCGGTGCGTTCCGACTCGTCGAGGGGCGGCAGCTCCTTGCCCAGGTCTATAATGTACTTGTAGCGGTCTTCCCAGGTGTCGAAGAAGGACAGCGCATCGACGATGTCCTCGCTGGTGGTTTCGATCCCGAACTGGGTCATGCGTGCTCCTCAGAAAAACATGCCGGTTTCGAGCTGGGCTTCTTCGCTCATCATTTCGCGGCTCCAGGGTGGGTCGAATACCAGCTCTACCTTCACCTTGTCGACATTCGGTACCAGCCGAACGCGGTATTCCACGTCGCCAACCAGCACCGGCCCCATTCCGCAGGCCGGGGCGGTAAGGGTCATGCGGATATCGACCAGGCGCGCGTTCTGATCGACGCGGACCTCATATATCAGCCCGAGGTCCACCAGATTCACCGGAATCTCCGGATCGTATACCGTTTTCAGCGCTTCCCAGACCTGCTCCTCGTGAATCAGATCATCGGAGGGCTCAGGGAAGCTGAGCAGCTCTGGTTCCAGACCGAGGTTGGCAGCATCGGTACCATCCACCCGCACCATCTGACCGTGATAGGTAACCGTGTAGTTCCCCCCCAGCGCCTGGGTGATGGTCACGAAAGTGTCCTTGGGGATGGTCAGCGGGGTGCCGTCCGGAACGCGACGCGCCGGGCAATCCGCCCGCGCGACTACCATGCGTCTTTCCATTCAATTCACACTGAAGCTTTCGCCGCAACCGCACTGGTCTTTGACGTTTGGATTGATGAACTTGATCTGACGGTTGATACCTTCCTTCACCAGATCGATCCGGGTGCCATTCAGAATCGGCAGGCTGTCACGGGCAACCAGCAACTCGACGTCATCGTCGAAGCTGTAGCGCAGATCATCCGCCCCGCCTTCCTCTACCAGATCGATCACGTACATGAAGCCGGTACAGCCGCTCTTCTTCACGCTCAGCCTCACGGCCTTGCCCTGCTGACCGGCCAACTGCCGGCGAAAATGCGCAAGCGCCTCGGGCGTCACGCTGACGGCACGGCCGTCGGCGACAAGGTTCTGCGGATCGAAGGATTCTACGCTCATGCTCGTACCTCCTTGCTAGACCAGAAATTGCCTGGCTTTGGCCAATGCTTCGAAGAGCCTGTCCACATCGGCGCGGGTGTTATAGAAAGCGAAGCTTGCACGTACGGTTCCGGGAATGCCGAACTGATCCATGATCGGTTGTGCACAATGATTTCCTGTCCGCACTGCCACCCCCTGCTGATCCAGCAGCATGCCTACATCGTGGGGGTGGGCACCATCCACCAGAAAACTCATGACACTTGTCTTGTTCGCAGCGGTGCCCACCAGGGTAATCCCCGGGGTCGCCCGCGCGCGCTCCTCGGCGTAGCGCAGCAGGTCCTGCTCATGCGCAGCGGCTCCCTTGCGGTCAAGCGACATCAGGTAATCCACCGCAGCACCGAAAGCGATCACCCCAGCGATATCCGGCGTCCCCGCCTCGAACTTGTAAGGCAGCTGGTTGTAGGTAGTGCCGGCGAAGCTGACGGTTTCGATCATCTCGCCACCGCCCTGATAAGGGGGCATGGCTTCGAGCAACTCGCGCTTCCCGTAGAGTGCGCCAAGGCCGGTGGGGCCGAACAGCTTGTGCGCAGAGAACACGTAGAAGTCGCAGTCCAGAGCCTGCACATCCACGTCGAAATGGCTGATCGCCTGCGCCCCGTCGATCAGGCAGAGCGCACCAACGGCATGCGCTCGACGAACGATCTCCTCCACCGGATTGATGGTGCCAAGTGCGTTGGACACGTGAACACAGGCGACCATTCTGACCCGATCATCGAGCATCGCGGCAAAAGCTTCGAGATCGATCATGCCGGTGCGATCGACCGGTATCGGCTCCACGGTCGCGCCTTTTTCCTGCGCGACCATCTGCCAGGGAACGATATTGGAGTGGTGCTCCATTGCCGACACGAGAATCCGGTCGCCCTCGCGGAGCTGGCTGCGGCCCCAGCTTGCCGCGACCAGATTGATGCTCTCGGAGGTGCCTCGGGTCCAGATCAGCTGGCGGGAATCCGGCGCATTGATAAGTGCAGCGACCTTCTGCCGTGCCGCCTCGAACTTCTGCGTAGCGCGATCCGCCAGGGCGTGAGCGCCGCGGTGCACGTTGCTGTTGTCGCAGCGATAGTATTCAACGATGGCCTGAATGACGGCCTCGGGCTTCTGCGTCGTGGCGGCATTATCCAGGTACACCAGCGGATGGCCATTGACCTCCTGATGCAGTATCGGGAAGTCCCTGCGCACCGCTTCGGCATCGAACGGCTTGGGAGACTCAATCATAGGCCAGTTGCCCCAGCAGTTCGCTGCCCTGCCCGAACAGCGAAGTCAGACGTGGGCGCAGATAGGCCTGGATCGCCTGCTCGGGAATCTGGTCGATGAGCTCGTTGATGAAGCCGAAGCTTAGCATGCTGATCGCCTCGGCCCGGGATACGCCTCGGCTCTGCAGGTAGAAGAGCGAAGTCTCGTTGAGCTGGGCGATGGTCGCCCCATGGGCACAGCGAACGTCGTCGGCATAGATCTCAAGCTCCGGCTTGGTATTGATCTCGGCCGTCGGCGAGGTGAGCAGATTGCGGTTGCTGAGCTCGGCAAGGGTCTTCTGCGCGTGCGGATGGATGTGGATCCGACCGTTGAAGACCGCTTTCGCGGAATCACCGATGATGCCCCGAAAGATCTCGTTGGTCGTGCAATGGGGAACGCGATGCTCGACCGTGGTGTGATAATCGACCATCTGCCGGTTTCGCGGCAGATAGACACCGTGCAATTCCAGATGCGCACCTTCTCCCTGATGATTGACCTGGTAGTCGATGCGCTTGAGGCGACTGCCCTGAGCCAGCGTGAAGCCGTGGAAACGGGCCGCCCGTTCGAGGTTCACATGGACGCCGCCGACATGCAGCAGATCCTCCTGCTCCAGGTTGATCCGGTAATGCTGAATCTGCGCATTGGGCCCGACGACGACTTCGGTCAGGCTGTTGACGAATCCGTTCTGGCGCGCGTCGCCAGAAACGTAGTGTTCGATCAGCTCGGCTTCGGCATTGTCTTCCAGTACCACCAGGATACGCTGGGCGGCGGCCAGGGGCTCGCTTCCCGGTGTGCTGACGTGCAACACGTATACAGGCCTGGCCAGGCGCTGGCCGCGGCCAACGTGAAGCAGAATGCCGTCTTCGGCCCAGGCGTTGCTCAACGCGGCGAACATATGGCGCCCGGCGTCGACCACACTGCCGAGTCGGGCGGTGATGATTGCCTTCTGCGACGCGTCGGCATCGGCAAAGCGCACCACGCCGGCCGGCAGGGCATCGGATTGCTCAGGGCAGAAACGCCCGTTGACGAAGACCAGTCGAGTAGCGTCCACATCGATCGGCTCGATTCCGTCCAAGCAGTCGCCGCTCGCCTGCCCCGCCCATGCCACCGGCGGCTCGCTCTGCAAGGGGGTCAACGGCGTGTATTTCCAATCCTCGGTCTTGCGGGTTGGCCAGGCTGAGCTAGACCACTTCTGCGCACCCGACTGGCGTAGGGCGCCGAGCCATTCGGGGCCTGCCTGGCGTGCCGCCAGGTCGAGTGCCAGACGTTGAAAGTCACTCATCAGGCTACCTCGCCATCCAGCCAACCGTAGCCCTTGGCCTCCAGCTCGAGGGCAAGACTCTTGTCACCGGATTTGACGATGCGGCCACCGGCAAGCACATGTACGTAATCCGGCACGATATAGTCGAGCAGACGCTGGTAATGGGTGACGACAATGAAACTGCGCTGCCCATCGCGCATGCTGTTGACGCCATTGGCTACCACCTGCAGCGCGTCGATATCCAGACCGGAATCGGTTTCGTCGAGGATGCACAGATGCGGCTCGAGTAGCATCATCTGCATGATCTCGTTGCGCTTCTTCTCCCCGCCGGAGAACCCCTCATTCACACCGCGCTTGAGGAACGCCGGGTCCAGATCGACCCGCTTGATGGTTTCGCGGGCAAGCTTCATGAAATCGACCGAAGACAATGGCTCCAGGCCGGCGTGCTTGCGCTTGGCATCTACTGCCGTCTTGAGAAACTCCATGTTGCTGACCCCGGGGATCTCCACGGGATACTGAAATGCCAGGAACAGGCCCTCGCGAGCGCGCTCTTCGGTTTCCAGTTCAAACAGGTTGCGCCCGTTGAAGGTGACGCTGCCGGAGGTGTGCTCATAGCCCGGGCGTCCCGACAGTACGTTGCCCAGGGTGCTCTTGCCGGACCCATTGGGCCCCATGATCGCGTGGACCTCCCCCGGGCCCACCTCCAGGCTCAAGCCACGGAGGATTTCTTTCTCTTCAACTTTCGCGTACAAATCTTTGATAGATAACATATTTTATTGCCTGATCCTGTATGTGTTCGCCGGGCGCCGGGGCGCGCCTTAACCGACCGATCCTTCAAGACTCACTTCAAGCAGCTTGCCCGCCTCGACGGCGAATTCCATCGGCAGTTCCTTGAACACTTCGCGGCAGAAGCCGTTGACGATCATGGAAATGGCCTTTTCTGCATCGAGGCCACGCTGCTGGCATAGAAACAGCTGATCGTCGCTGACCTTAGAGGTGGTCGCCTCGTGCTCGATCACCGCAGTGGGGTTCCTGCTCTCGATATAGGGAAAGGTATGCGCGCCGCAGCGGTCGCCAATCAGCAGCGAGTCGCACTGAGTATAATTGCGCGCACCGTCCGCACCGGGGTTGATACGTACCAGCCCACGGTAGGCGCTATCGCTGCGGCCCGCGGAAATGCCTTTGGCAACAATGGTCGAGCGCGTGTTCTTGCCAAGATGGATCATCTTGGTGCCGGTGTCGGCCTGCTGGAAATTGTTGGTCAGTGCGACCGAGTAGAACTCGCCCACGCTGTTGTCGCCCTTGAGGATGCAGCTCGGATACTTCCAGGTCACCGCAGAACCGGTTTCGACCTGGGTCCAGGAAATCTTGGCGTTGGCATGGCAGATACCTCGTTTGGTCACGAAATTGTATATGCCGCCCTTGCCTTCGGCGTTGCCAGGATACCAGTTCTGAACCGTGGAGTACTTGATGGTCGCCCCGTCCAGCGCCACCAGTTCGACGACCGCCGCGTGAAGCTGATTCTCGTCACGCATGGGCGCGGTGCAGCCTTCGAGATAGCTTACATGCGAGCCCTCATCGGCAATGATCAGGGTGCGCTCGAATTGACCGGTGTTCATCTCATTGATGCGGAAGTAGGTCGACAGCTCCATTGGGCAACGCACGCCCTTGGGAATGTAGACAAAGGAACCGTCCGAGAACACTGCAGAGTTGAGCGCCGCGTAGAAGTTGTCCTTCTGGGGAACGACGCTGCCAAGATACTTCTGGACCAGCTCCGGGCAGCGGTGTACTGCCTCGCTGATAGGGCAGAAGATGACTCCAGCTTCCTCGAGCTTGGCACGGAAAGTCGTAACTACGGAAACCGAGTCGAAGACCGCATCCACCGCTACACCAGCAAGCATCTCCTGCTCGTGCAGCGGGATGCCGAGCTTTTCGTAGGTAGCGAGCAGCTCCGGGTCGACCTCGTCAAGACTCTTGGGCTTGTCGGCCATGCTCTTAGGGGCCGAAAAGTAGGACACCGCCTGAAAGTCGATTTCCGGGTAATGGACATGCGCCCAGGTCGGTTCTTCCATCTCCTGCCAGGAGCGAAACGCCTTCAATCGCCATTCGAGCATCCACTCCGGCTCTTCCTTCTTGGCAGAAATGAAGCGGATCACCTCTTCATTGAGACCCGGCGGCAAGGTGTCGGACTCGATAGCGGAATGAAATCCCGCCGCGTAGTCCTTCTTGATAAGGCTCTCGACTTGCTCAGACACGGTATCACCTCAATTCGACAGCCGGCCTGAAGCCGGTGCTGCTTGTTGTTTCAGGCTTGCAGTCGCCCATGGGCACTGCACTTGTGGATGCGGCTTTCTGATGGCCGCTTCAGATGATGCGCTCCAGCTCACTGACGACCTGGCTGGCAGTGCGGCACTTGCCGCCGTCCTGTCGTGTCCGAACGCGCTGTATATCTTCCCTCGAAACCAGATCAGCCAGACTGATCTCGCTCAAGAACTGCCGCAGCCGGTTGCTCAGATCGGACCAGAGATGATGGGTCAGACAAACCTGACCATCCTGACAGTCGCCCTTGCCGAAGCATCGCGTGGCATCCATGGAGTCATTAACCGCTTCGACTATCTGCGCGACGCTTATGCTGTCGGCGCTGCCGGCAAGGCGGTAACCCCCGCCCGGCCCTCTTACGCTCTCGACCAGCCGACACCGACGAAGCTTGGCGAACAGCTGCTCCAGATAAGAAATGGAAACGCCCTGACGCACCGATATGTCCGCCAGCGTGATGGGCCCCTGATCCTGATGCAGGGCCAGATCCAGCATGGCGGTCACGGCGTAACGCCCCTTGGTGGTCAAACGCATAGGTGCTCCCCGGACCCGGTCAACTTGCGTGAAATGATCCAATATCCAAGCAATTCAGTCAAGTATTCCGGCCACCCTGGCGTATTATAGAGCCATCACCGACTGCGCGAAACCGCAGCCCATGGCGGATGATCAGCAATGCTGATTGTAGGCCTGGGGGGTGATACAAAACCGCCTATAGTGCTATTGTCTGGCACATTTCCCAGACCATGCAAAAAGGAGTTGAGGAGCCATGAGCCACCACAAGCAGTTCTATATCAATGGCCAGTGGGTCGAGCCCAAGGGCACGGGTACCGCGGACGTGATCAACCCTGCCACCGAAGAAGTCGTCGCCACTATTGCTCTTGGCAATCAGGACGACGTGAACATCGCCGTCGCCGCGGCACGCAAGGCCTTCGACAGCTACTCCCAGACCACGCGCGAAGAGCGCCTCGAGCTGCTGGGCCGCATTATCGAAGTGTTCAAGAAGCGTATGCCCGACGTTGCCGCTGCGATAACTGCGGAAATGGGAGCACCGGACAAGCTGTCCAAAAATGCCCAGGCACCCTCCGGCCTCGCCCATTTCGCCACAGCTCTGGAAGCACTCAAGGATTTCGAATTCGAAGAGCAGATCGGAACTACCATGGTGGTCAAGGAGCCGATCGGCGTGTGCGGCCTGATCACGCCGTGGAACTGGCCGATGAACCAGCTGACCTGCAAGATCGCCCCGGCACTGGCCACTGGCTGCACCATGGTCCTCAAACCTTCCGAAGTCGCTCCCCTGTCGGCGCTGGTGCTTGCAGAGATCCTCGATGAAGCCGGGGTGCCTGCCGGCGTGTTCAACCTCGTGAACGGCGATGGCCCGACGGTTGGGGCAGCCATGTCAAGCCACCCGGATATCGACATGATGTCCTTCACCGGCTCCACTGCCGCTGGTCGCCAGGTCATGAAGAATGGCGCCGAGACCATCAAGCGTGTTGCTCTGGAGCTCGGTGGCAAGTCCGCCAACATCCTGCTTGACGACGTAAATTTCGAAAAGATGGTTGCCCATGGCGTGATGTCCTGCATGAACAACAGCGGCCAGTCCTGCAACGCCCCGACCCGCATGCTGGTGCCCAAGGCACGCATGGATGAAGTCGCGGTGATCGCCCAGGCTGCGGCAGCGAAGGTGAAGGCTGGCGACCCGTCAGCTGAAGACACCGTCATCGGGCCGGTCTCTTCCAAGAACCAGTGGAACAAGATCCAGGGGCTCATCAACAAGGGCATCGAGGAAGGCGCCAAGCTGATCGCTGGTGGCCCGGGGCGTCCTGAGGGACTGGAGAAGGGTTTCTACGTCAAGCCTACCGTCTTCACCCACGTCACCAATGACATGACCATCGCCCGCGAAGAGATCTTCGGGCCGGTACTGTCGATCATCGGTTACGAGGATGAGGAAGACGCGATTCGCATCGCGAACGACACCAACTACGGTTTGTCTGGCTATGTATCGTCCAGTGACCTGGAGCGTGCACGCCGGGTGGCGCGGCGCATCCGTACCGGCATGGTGCATCTGAACGGCGCTCCGCTGGACAACCGCGCACCCTTCGGTGGTTACAAGGAATCGGGGATCGGACGCGAGTGGGGCCATTACGGCTTCGAAGACTTCCTGGAGGTCAAATCCATCTACGGTTACGTCGCCAAGTAAGCCGTTTCGGGGCAGCCCTGCTGCCCCGTTCATTATCGACCCTCACCCCATCAGACCATTCGTTCCAGCACCCAAAGCCAGGCCGGCAGCGTCAGCACCGCAGCCAGGGTACTGAGACAGATCACCGAACTGATGATTCGGTTGTCCTCCCCGCCCATGGCGAAAGCCAGCACATTCACTCCGGTCGGACACGCAGCCATGATCACCATCACGGCCTGGGCTTGTGCAGGCAAGCCGTTTGCCAGCAGCACGGCGGCAAGCATCATTGACGGAAACACGACCAGCTTGACCAGAGTGAGAGCCACCAGCGACTTGCTCATAGTCAATCGATAGCTCGACAGACTCAAGCCGAGCACCAGTAGCGCGCAAGGCAAGGCCGCAGCCCCCAGCCAGTCGATGGTGCGCCAGAGGGGTGCGGGCAGGTCGAGGCCGGAAAGGTTCAGAGCGACGCCCAGAAGGAGCCCCACGATGATCGGATTTGCGAGGCTAGCCACCAACGCTCGACCACTCAGGCGGCTCCCTCCCGCTGCAGGAAACAGTCCGTTATACAAACTCTGGGCAGCGAAGAGTAGCGGACTGTGGAAGATCAGGATGGCAAACAGATAAACCAGGCCCTGGGGCCCGAGCAGCATGCTCACCAATGGAATGCCCACGAGGACATTATTCGAATAGCTGCTGGCAAGCCCCATGCTGGTTGGCCTCTTGAGGCGATGCTGGGCCCACAAATTCACACCGGCGAAAATCAGCAGCGCCGGCACGTAATAAACGAGGATCAGCAGAGGCGTGAATCCGCCCTCGAGATCGGCACGGGCCAGGCCAGCGAAGAGTAGCGCCGGCAGGAGCAGCTTGAAGGTAACCGCAGCAAGGGACCCGCCCGCCTCGGCGGGAACCCAGCGTTTCCAGCCAACCAGATAGCCGAGGAGTATGAGCGCAAAAACTGGTATCAGCGTATTGAAAAGGACCAAGGGAACTCCAGCTGGGGGTGGTCCGGCCAAGAGTGCCCGACCAGCTGGAGTTTACCAGCGTGAACTGCGCTAGCGGAGCAATGCCGAGGAAAACTCCGTTGCGTGAAGCTGCAACATATCCTGGTTGTCGTGCTGCCAGGGATGGAAGTCATCACCGTAATAATCCCGGTAGTCGCGCAGCAGCTGAGTGAAAAACCCCTCGCGCCCCCAAAGCCAGCGCATCCCATCGATCATCACCCTGGGTTTCAGCTGACCATCGGATCGCAGCAGGTGCCACATGCCCTGGGTGACATCCTTCAGGAAGAAGAAGGTGGACTGGCGCATCGCCCTGCGCAGTAGTTTCCGATCCCCGCAGACCTGCATGTAGACATCAAAGGCGACGGACTTGTGTTCGGTCTCTTCCAGAGCGTGCCAGCGCCACAGCTTTTGCATCTCCGGAAGGGCCCCGGCCATCCAATGGGGATTGCGTAGTACGGCATCGGCCATGATCGCGGTGAAGTGCTCCATGGCCACGGTTCCGGCGAGCTGTCGCTCCGGACTGAAATTCTTCTGTACGAATCGAATGCGGCGTTTTACCCGCGACTCCATCCAGTCGACGTCATATCCCAGATCGCGCAGGCGCTGACTGTACTCCAGATGCTCTCGACTATGGTGTCCTTCCTGGCCGATGAACCCACGGATGTGCTCCCTGAGTACGGGATCCTGAATCTGATCGCGAAACAGACGTACCGAGTCGATGAAGAAGCGTTCGCCGTCTGGAAACAATACCGACATCGAATTGAAAAAGTGGGTCTTGAACGGATCACCGGCGAGCCAGTGACGCGGCAAAGGGTCCGGCAGGGCAAGATCCAGCCGCCGCGGTCGGATCTGCAGATCCGGTGGAGTCAGGGATTTCATGATGACAGCGCCTCCAGAGCACGAACGTTATTGTTATTTGCACATCTTAGAACTGAAAAGTCGCGAAAAACAGGTTCGAACCAGCCAAAGCAGGTGACATATCAGGCCGGCCAGACCACCGGATGGAGTTCCGCCGATGAACGTCGCGACCCCACATGGCTTGAACACGATAAATCATGGTTGAACAGGACGTATCAATGACCGCCATCATCGATTTTCTAAACAATATCTTCTGGGGCTACGTGCTCATCTATGGCCTGCTCGCGGTCGGGGTGTTCTTCACCATCCGCCTGGGTTTCCTGCAGTTTCTACATTTTGGAGAGATGATCAGGGCGATTCGTGGATCGAGGCAAAGCGATGCCTCAGGTATCTCTCCCTTCCAGGCGCTCTGCACCAGCCTGGCTTCCCGGGTCGGCACCGGCAACCTCGCTGGTGTGGCCGTAGCGCTCTACCTCGGTGGTGCCGGCGCTATCTTCTGGATGTGGATGGTTGCCCTGGTGGGTATGGCGACGGCCTATTCGGAGAGCTCGCTGGCCCAGTTGTACAAGGTACGTGACGGCCGCGGGCAGTACCGCGGGGGGCCGGCCTTCTATATTTCGAAGGGGCTCAAGGCGCCCTGGGCCGGGGTGATTTTCTCCATCGCGTTAATCATCTCCTTCGGGCTGGTGTTCAATGCGGTACAGGCGAACTCAATCGCCGATGCGATGGAAGGTGCCTTCGGTCTGCCGAAAATCGGGGTGGGTATTGCTCTGGCGGTACTGGCCGGCATCGTGATTTTCGGTGGTCTGCGGCAGATTGCCCGCTTTGCCGAACTTGTAGTGCCCTTCATGGCGGCTGCCTATGTGCTGATGGCGCTGTTCGTGCTCGTAATGAACATCACCGAGGTGCCCGGGGTGCTGATGACGATCATCCGTAGCGCCTTCGGGCTGGAGGAGGCGGCCGGCGGCGTGGCCGGTTCCGTTACCGCAGCCATGCTCAACGGCATAAAGCGCGGGCTGTTTTCGAACGAGGCAGGGATGGGGTCGGCGCCAAATATCGCTGCTACCGCGACACCCGCTCCACACCACCCCTCCTCCCAGGGGTTGGTTCAGGCGATGGGGGTATTCATCGATACCATCGTGATCTGTACCGCAACGGCCGTCATGATCCTGTTATCCGGGGTACTGGAACCAGGGTCCGGGGTGACCGGCACGCAGCTCACCCAGCTGGCGATGGAAACACATATTGGTGCCTTTGGCGGCTACTTCATCGCCATCGCGATCCTGTTCTTCGCATTCACCTCGATTGTCGCCAACTATTCCTATGCGGAGAATTCTCTGATCTATCTGGGAATCGGTACGCCACTGGGCATGCTCATACTGCGCCTGGCAGCCCTGGGTATGGTGATATGGGGCGCGTACGAGGCGGTTACCACGGTGTTCGATGCTGCCGATGCGTCAATGGGGCTGATGGCGACCATCAACCTGATTGCTATCGTGATGCTGTCCGGAACCGTAGCCAAACTGACCAAGGACTACATGGCCCAGCGCAAGGAAGGTACCGTACCGCGCTTCCGCGCGGCGGACTATCCGGAGCTGAAAGAGAAGATCAACACCGATATATGGCGCTAGAAACGGAACGGCCCGCTATTTGGCGGGCCGTTCTATATACCGCTGAGGCCTTGAACATCAGTCAGCCAGGCGCCAGCTGGTTCCACCCTTCCCATCCTCCAGCACCACGCCCATGGCGGTGAGTTGATCGCGAATACGGTCGGACTCCGCCCAGTTCTTATCGGCCCGTGCGGCCAGACGGGCCTGGATCAAAGCCTCCACCTCGGCCGCATCGACCTTGCCCTCCGCGCCGCTGCGCAGGAACGCCTCGGGGTCCAGCTGCAACACGCCCAGGTTTTCGGCAAGCTCTCGCAAGCGCGCAGCCAGGCCGGCCGCAGCCTGCAGATCGGATTCCTTCAGCCGGTTGATTTCGCGCACCATATCGAACAGCACGGCGCAGGCCTCCGGAGCGTTGAAATCATCGTCCATGGCCGCCGCAAAACGCTCGACGAAGGCATCGCCGCCTGCGGGCGCAGCGGCGGGCAACCCCTTGAGGGCGTGGTAGAACCGCTCCAGCGCGCCCTTGGCCTCGCGCAGGCTGTCTTCGGAATAGTTGATCGCGCTGCGGTAGTGACTGGACACCAGCAGATAGCGCACCACCTCCGGGTGGTATTTCTCCAGCACCTCACGGATGGTGAAGAAGTTGCCCAGCGACTTGGACATCTTCTCGCCATCGACCCGCACCGCACCCGCGTGCATCCAGGTGGCGGCATAAGGCTTGCCGGTGGCGGCCTCGCTCTGGGCGATCTCGTTCTCGTGATGCGGGAACACCAGATCAGGCCCGCCGCCATGAATGTCGAAGGTATCGCCCAGGCAGCAGGTGGACATGACCGAGCATTCGATATGCCAGCCGGGGCGGCCATCGCCCCAGGGTGAGGGCCAGCTTGGCTCACCGGGCTTGACGCCCTTCCACAGCACGAAATCCAGCGGGTCCTCCTTGGCCTCGTCGACCTCGATCCGCGCGCCGATCTTCAGGTCCTCGATACGCCGGCGCGACAGCTTGCCGTAGCCTGCGAACTTGCCGACGCGGTAATAGACGTCGCCGTTTCCGGGAGCGTAGGCATAGCCCTTGTCGATCAGCGTCTGGATCATCTGGTGCATGCCGGCGATATGGTCGCTGGCCTTGGGCTCCTGATCCGGACGCAGCACGTTCAGGCGCTGCTCGTCCTCGTGCATCGCAGCGATCATGCGGCCGGTCAGCTCGAGGAAGCCCTCCCCGTTCTCGTTGGCCCGGCGGATGATCTTGTCGTCGATGTCGGTAATGTTGCGTACATAGGTGACGTCATAGCCGCGAAAACGCAGCCAGCGCGAGATCACGTCGAAGGCGACCATTACCCGCGCGTGGCCGATGTGGCAGTAGTCGTACACGGTCATGCCGCAGACGTACATGCGCACCTGATTACCCACCAGCGGCTTGAACTCGTCCTTGGTCTTGCTCAGCGTGTTGTAGATCGCCAGGCCCATCACTGCCCCCAGGAGTCACGCAGGGTGACGGTGCGGTTGAATACCAGGCGCTCGGGCGTTGCATCCTTGCTGTCGAGGCAGAAGTAGCCTTCGCGCTCGAACTGATAACGGTCATCCACTGTTGCGGTGGCCAGCGAGGGTTCGGCGCGGCAGCCGGTCAGCACCACCAGCGACTCGGGGTTGATGTTGTCCAGAAAGCCCTGCCCCTCCTCGCCCTTGTCCGGGTTCGGCGTTTTGAACAGGCGGTCGTACAGGCGCACCTCACATTCCAGGCTCTCGGCAGCGGGCACCCAGTGAATCACGCCCTTGACCTTGCGGCCCTCGGGATTCTTGCCCAAGGTGTCCGGGTCGTAGCTGCACTTGAGTTCGACGATGTTGCCCTCGGCATCGGTGACGGCCTCGTCGGCGCGGATCACGTAGCTGCCGCGCAGCCGGACTTCGCCGCCCGGCTCCAGACGCTTGTAACCCTTCGGCGGGTCGATCATGAAGTCGTCCCGGTCGATGTACAGCTCGCGGCTAAAGGGCAACTCGCGCTGGCCCATGTCCTCCTTGGGATGGCGCGGCAGCTCCAGGCGCTCGGTCTGACCTTCCGGATAGTTGGTGATGGTGACCTTGAGCGGGCGCAGCACACACATGGCACGCGGCGCGTTCTTGTCGAGATCTTCGCGGATGCAGAATTCCAGCACACCCATGTCCACTACCCCATCGGAGCGGGTGACACCGATACGCTCGCAGAAGTCGCGGATCGAGGCTGGGGTGTAGCCACGGCGGCGGAAGGCGCTCAGCGTGGACATGCGTGGATCGTCCCAGCCATCGACGAAGCCCTCGTCGACCAGCTGCTTGAGTTTGCGCTTGCTGGTGACCGTGTAGTTCAGGTTCAACCGGGCGAACTCGTACTGACGTGGCCGGGAAGGCACCGACAGATTCTCCAGGCACCAGTTGTACAGCGGGCGATGGTCTTCGAACTCCAGCGTGCAAATCGAGTGGGTAATGCCCTCGATGGCGTCGGACTGCCCGTGGGTGAAGTCGTAGCTCGGATAGACGCACCACTTGTCACCGGTCTGGTGGTGATGCGCGTGACGAATACGGTAGATGATGGGGTCGCGCAGGTTCATGTTGGGCGACGCCATGTCGATCCTGGCGCGCAACACCCGCGCACCGTCGGGGAATTCGCCGGCGGTCATCCGCGCGAACAGGTCGAGGTTCTCCTCGACGCTGCGATCACGGTAGGGGCTGTTCCGGCCCGGCTCGGTCAGGGTACCTCGGTATTCACGGGCCTGCTCGGGCGTCAGATCGTCCACGTAAGCCTTGCCGGCCTTGATCAGCTCGATGGCCCAGGCGTGCAGTTGGTCGAAGTAATCCGATGCGTAGCGCACCTTGCCGGCCCACTTGAAGCCCAGCCACTCGACGTCCGCCTTGATCGCGTCGATGTACTCCTGCTCTTCCTTGGCGGGGTTGGTGTCGTCGAAGCGTAGGTTGCATTGCCCACCGAACTCCTCTGCCAGGCCGAAATTCAGGCAGATGGATTTTGCATGGCCGATGTGCAGATAACCGTTTGGCTCAGGCGGAAAGCGGGTCACGATGCTGCTGTGCTTGCCGCTGTCCAGGTCGGCCTGAACGATCTGGCGAAGAAAGTGCGCGGGCGGGGTCGTATCCGGTTTGTTCATGGGTCAGCAAGACTCGTTGCGGGTGATGACAGGGCATCACGGGATTTCGGCTAGGCCAGTTTGGCCAAAAGGGCTTATCATACCGCAAAGTGTCAAGCGCCTGAATCGAGCGCATGACCCCCACGTACAATTCCCAAACCACACCTGAGGATTGCCTGAATGGTCCGACTGCACACCAATTTCGGTGTTATCACCCTGGAACTCTTCGCCGACAAGGCGCCGGAAACCGTTGAAAACTTCAAGCAGTACGTCCGTGACGGGCATTACGACAACACCATCTTCCACCGTGTGATTTCCAATTTCATGATCCAGGGTGGCGGCTTCGAGCCTGGCATGAAGCAGAAGGAAACCCGTGCGCCGGTGAAGAACGAAGCCAACAATGGCGTCGCCAACAAGGTCGGCACCGTCGCTATGGCCCGTACGATGGACCCGCACTCTGCCAGCGCTCAATTTTTCATCAACGTGGCTGACAACGACTTCCTCAACCACAGCGCACCGACCACCCAGGGCTGGGGCTATGCCGTATTCGGTCAGGTAACCGAAGGTATGGACGTGGTCGAAAAGATCAAGAAGGTGCCGACTACCATGCGCGCCGGCCACCAGGACGTTCCGGCCGATGACGTGGTCATCGAGCGTGCCGAACTGGTCGAGTAAACCTGCCGCCGATGCGCTATCTGTTCATATCGGATCTGCATCTGGAACCAGGACGCCCGGACATCACCCGGGCGTTTCTGCATCTTCTGGAGACCCGTGCCCGCGAGGTCGACGAGCTTTACATTCTTGGTGACTTCTTCGAGGTCTGGCTGGGAGATGACGACCCTAACCCACTCGCCGACCAGATAGCCGAAGCGCTCTCCCTACTTGCTGCTGACGGTGTCCGTACCTACCTGATGCACGGCAATCGCGACTTCATGATCGGCAAACGCTTCTGCCGCAAGGCCGGTTGCCGGCTGCTGCGGGACCCCAGCATCGTCGAGCTCAATGGCGAGCAGGTTCTGCTGATGCATGGGGACAGCCTGTGTATCGATGATCTGGCCTATATGCGGATGCGCCGCACTCTGCGTAATCCGCTGGGGCTGTTCATTCTCAAGAGCCTGCCGCTGTCGACTCGACACAAGATCGGCAGAAAGCTGCGCAGCGAGAGCAAGATGCAGACGCAGCAGAAAAGCCAGGAAATCACCGACGTCAATCCTGGCGAAGTGGTCCAGGTCATGCTCCGACACAAGGTTCGCACCCTCATTCACGGCCACACCCATCGGCCCGCCGTTCACGATCTCATCATCGACAACCAGCCTGCCAGACGCATCGTACTCGGCGACTGGGACCGCCAGGGCTGGGCATTGCTGGTCGACGAAAACGGCTATCACCTGAACCCCTTCCCCCTTCGCTGACCTCCGCAAGGCTTAGGCAGACGCGCTACACCCCATTGCGCGGAGCCGCAGGTTAGTGCGGAGTGTGCGGAGCCATAGGTTAGTACGGAGTGGGCAGAGCTGCAGGTTAGTGCAGAGTCGGACGGAGCCGTGGGTGAATGCGAACCTGAGTTGTCGAGCTCCTGCTCGACGACAGCGGCCTTTCAGGCGCCGACGAGGCCGCAGGCGTAGCGCGGGGGCGCTACACCCCATTGGGCGGCGCCGCAGGTTGGTGCGGAGTGGGCGGCGCTGCAGGTTAGCGCAGACTCGGACGGGGCTT
>JAUVYN010000002.1 GCA_030603065.1 Pseudomonas sp. | reverse complement strand
AGCCTGGGCTCACGGCAGTGACGCGCCAGAAAAGAGTCTGCTGAACATCGGATATCTGCCGCTGGCCGACTCCGCTTCGCTGATCGTTGCCGCTACGCAGGGCTTTGCCCAGACCCATGGGTTGACACTGAACCTGCAGCGCCAGGCGTCCTGGTCAGGCCTGAGGGATCGCCTGCTCAGTGGCGACCTGGATGCGGCACAGGGCCTATACGGGCTGATCTACGGTATTCAGCTGGGCCTGGGCTCGCAGCAAACCCCGATGGCGGTATTGATGGGACTGAATCAGAACGGCCAGAGCATCAACCTGTCGAGCGGCATGCGTGAAGCAGGAGTGACCTCTGGCGAGGCACTGGCACGTCGAGCGCACCAGAGCAGTGCAAAACTCTGTCTCGCGCAGACCTTCCCCACCGGCAATCACGCGATGTGGTTGAATTATTGGCTCGCCGCACAGGGCGTCCATCCGTTGCGTGACGTAGACACCCTGGTGGTTCCGCCTTCGTTGATGGTCGAGCACCTGCGGGCACGACGCATCGATGGCTTCTGCGCCGGCGAACCCTGGGGCGCCTGCGCAATTCAGGAGGGCATGGGCTTTACCGTTGCCACAAGCCAGTCGATCTGGCCCGACCACCCGGCCAAGGCGCTGTGTGCCACCGAGCGATTCGTAGAGGCATACCCCAACACCGCACGCGCTCTGATCATGGCGGTGCTCGATGCCAGCCGCTTCATCGACGAGAGCGAGGCCAGCCGGCGTGATACCGCGCAACTCATCAGCTCGGACGAGTATGTGAGCGCGCCGCTCGAGGCAATCCTGCCGCGTTTTCTCGGTCAGTATGATGACGGCAACGGGCGCAACTGGCAGGATAGCCACCCGCTGCGCTTCCACGGGGGCGGCGAGGTCAACATGCCCTATCTGACCGACGGGATGTGGTTCATGACGCAGTTTCGTCGCTGGGGCCTGTTGCGCCAGGACCCTGATTACCTGGCCGTGGCGCAGCGGGTGCAACGCCTGGATCTTTATCGGGACGCGGCACGGGCCCTTGGGGTAGCCGTGCCCGACAGTGCAATGCGCACCAGCCGGCTGGTCGACGGAATTGTCTGGGACGGCAGCGATCCTGCGGCCTATGCCCGTAGTTTCGCCCTGCACGCACTGGCCGATGAACCGGCGGTCGAACGAAAACTGGCTGAGTGAGAGCTGCCTGATGCGAATCCTGCTGATCAACGATACTGCCCGCAAGGTCGGACGGCTTCGGGAGTCCCTGCTCGAGGCTGGCTTCGAGGTCATCGACGAATCCGGCTTGTCGATCGACCTGCCCGCTCGAGTGCAGAGCAGCAAGCCGGATGTGGTCCTGATAGACAGCGACTCGCCCGGCCGCGACGTCATGGAGCAGATCGTCCTGCTGTCCCGCGACCAGCCGCGCCCGATCGTGATGTTCACTGACGAGGACGACCCGGGTGTGATGCGCAAGGCCATCCGTTCAGGGGTCAGCGCCTACATCGTCGAAGGGATCCAGAGCTCGCGGCTGAGAGCGATCCTCGACGTTGCCATGGCCCGCTTCGAGAGCGACCAGCAATTGCGCGCCGAACTGCAGGCGCGGGAGCAGCAGCTGAACGAGCGCAAGCGCATCGAGAAGGCCAAGGGACTACTGATGAAGATGCGCAATTGCGACGAGCCGGAGGCACACAGCCTCATGCGCAAGCAGGCCATGAGTCGCCAGCAGAAACTGATCCAGGTCGCCGATCAGATCATCTCCATGCACGAACTGCTCAGCGACCAGAACTGATTCTGGCACGCATCCTGCTTTCCTCCGGATAGGCAGCCAACGGCGGTTGCCCGCGACAACGACGTCATTTCCGCTCCACACCCGTGCCGGGTGCTGGCGTGAAATGACGTTTTTTTTTGCCGCCAAGAAAGCGGCAAAGCGCCCCAAACACCCGAACCAAGCATATTGAGGGATGGCTCATGAATAAAAGTTTCTGGCAAGCTGGCCACACGCCCACGCTGTTTGCCGCATTTCTATACTTCGACCTGAGCTTCATGGTGTGGTACGTCCTGGGCCCGCTTGCGGTGCAAATCGCAACCGATCTGGGGCTGACTGCACAGGAACGGGGCATGATGGTTGCCACCCCGATTCTGGCCGGCGCCGTACTGCGGCTGCTGCTGGGTTTCCTGGCGGACCGCCTGTCACCCAAGACCGCGGGCATCATTGGCCAGGTGGTGGTTATCCTCGCCCTGCTGGCGGCCTGGACACTCGGCGTCAACAGCTATGAGCAGGCACTCTTGCTCGGTCTCGGCCTTGGCTTTGCCGGCGCGGCCTTTGCGGTAGCCCTGCCGCTCGCCTCCCAATGGTACCCACCGGAGCATCAGGGCAAGGCGATGGGCATTGCCGGGGCCGGCAACTCTGGTACCGTACTGGCCGCACTCTTCGCGCCCGGTCTGGCTTATCTGTTTGGCTGGCAGAACGTTTTCGGCCTGGCTCTGATTCCGCTGGTGGCCACGCTGATCGTGTTCATACTGGTCGCGCGCAACTCGCCGAACCGCACTCCCCCGAAGGCTGGCCGTGACTATCTGTTGGCCCTGAACGACCGTGACAGCTGGTGGTTCATGTTCTTCTACAGCGTAACCTTCGGCGGTTTCATTGGTCTGGCCAGCGCTCTCCCCGGCTATTTCAGCGATCAATACGGCCTGAATCCGGTGGTCGCCGGTTACTACACCGCAGCCTGCGTGCTCGCCGGCAGCCTCATGCGCCCCCTGGGCGGTGCACTGGCCGACCGCATCGGTGGCATTCGCTCGCTGCTGTTCATGTATGCGGTGGCGTCGGTCTGCATCGCGCTGGTTGGCTTCAACCTGCCGAGCTCGGTTGCCGCACTGGCACTTTTCGTTGCGGCCATGCTGGGCCTGGGCGCCGGAAATGGGGCGGTGTTCCAACTCGTCCCGCAACGCTTTCACCGCGAGATCGGCGTCATGACCGGATTGATCGGCATGGCCGGCGGGGTCGGCGGTTTCCTGCTGGCCGCCGGGCTGGGCAGCATCAAGCAGCACACTGGTGACTATCAGCTGGGCCTGTGGCTGTTCGCCAGCCTGGGATTGCTGGCGTGGGTTGGCCTGGTCAACGTCAAGCGCCGGTGGCGTACCACTTGGGGCTCCTCCAGCATGACCGCTGCGAGGGTCTGAGATCATGAGCCTGCAACTGCGCACCGCCGAATTCAGCTCGGCAGGCCCTCGCCCGGAGAATCAGGACGCCGTGCGAATTGTCACGCCGGCCGCCTCGCTCGCCACCAGCAAGGGTCATCTGCTGGCATTGGCCGATGGCGTCAGCCAGTGCCACGATGGTGGGCTCGCGGCACGCGCGACGTTGCAGGCTTTGGCACTGGACTATTACTCCACACCGGAAACCTGGAGTGTCACGCAGTCATTGGAACGACTGCTGACGGCCCACAACCGCTGGTTGCGCGCCAACGGTGGTGGCCAGCCCCTGCTCACCACCCTTACTGCCCTGGTCCTGCGCGGGACTCGCTACACACTTGCGCATATCGGGGACTGTCGCGCCTATCTGCTGCGGGACGGCCGCTTGCGCAAGCTGACCAGTGAGCACGTATGGGAACAGCCTGGTATGCAGCATGTGCTGAAGCGTGCAATGGGGTTGGACGAACACTTGCTGATGGACTATCTGGAAGGCGATCTCCATCAGGGTGACCGGCTACTCCTGGCAAGTGATGGCGTCTGGGCGAGTCTGGACGATCTGTTCGTACACCAGACGCTACTGCGTGACGAACTGCCCGAGGTGCTGTGCCAGGCGCTGGTGGAGCAGGCTCTGCTACGCGGCAGCCAGGACAATGCAAGCGCGCTGCTGGTGTGCATTGATCAACTACCCGAACTGACCCTGGACGATGCCTTGCTTCCGATCGAGGAACGTTCGATTCCACCACGCCTGAAAGAGGGGCAGTGCTTCGAGGGTTGGCTGGTGGAAGCATTGCAGACCGAATCCCGCCAGTCCCTGGTCTACAGGGTACGCGATAGCCTTGGGCAGCCCTGGTTGCTGAAGACGCTGCCGAACGCACTGCGCAACGATTCCGAAGCCTGCCGTGCGCTGGTCCTCGAAGAATGGTTCATGCGCCGGCTCGCCGGTCAGCATATCCCCGAGCTGCACGCTGTCCCCAATCGCCAGCACATCTACTACGTTATGCGCGAGTATCAGGGCCAAACCCTGGCCGAGCACAAACGTGAGCAGGGTTTGCTTAGCGTACCGATGTGGCGCAGCGTAGCGCAGCGTCTGGTGAAGGCAGTTGGCCTGCTTCATCGGCGAAACCTGTTACACCGAGACATCAAGCCGGAAAACCTGCACATGGACCAGGACGGCACATTGCGGCTGCTGGACTTTGGGCTGGCCTATTGTCCCGGGCTGTCGACGCGCCACGGCGGCGCCCTTCCCGGCACGCCCACCTACATCGCTCCCGAGGCATTTGCCGGAGCCGAGCCTTCGCCGCAACAGGACCTCTATGCCCTGGGAGTCACTCTCTACTACCTGCTGACAGGCCATTACCCCTACGGAGAGGTGGAAGCTTTCCAGCGTCCGCGCTTCGGCAAACCAACCCCTCCGAGTCGTTACCGGCCGGATGTGCCTGCCTGGCTCGACGAGTGTCTGCTCAAGGCTGTCGAGGCCGATCCTGCCCGGCGCTACGAAACCGCGGAGGAATGGTTGCTCGCGCTGGAGCAGGCGGAGCGAGCCACGCTCACCACTGCTCATCGGCCGCTGCTCGACAGAGAGCCACTAGCAGTATGGCGCGGCGTAGCCTTGGGGGCGCTCGCACTCAATCTGGTGTTGCTCGCCCTGCTGTTTCATCGATAGCCTGCACCACCGGCGGGCGCGGCGCCTCATCACGGGGCAGAATATTCTATTTTACTTCTAGAAAATCATTCTATCTTATTGATTTATATGGGTTAGTATAACTGGCACGACCTCTGCATTGAATCTCTCAAGACATACGAGCGGCCCGTCAAAGGCGATGGGCCATTCCCTGAAAGATCAGGACTGGACAAAGGCGTCCTCCTCGCGAAAGCGATGAGGGCGCCTTTTTTGTTTATGCCTCAGCATTCGGATTCGGAGTCGCCTGTGAAGAAGCTGAAACTGGTAATGGTCGGCAACGGGATGGCCGGAGTACGCACCCTTGAGGAACTGCTCCGGCTAGCGCCGGACCTGTACGAGATAACCGTGTTCGGCGCCGAACCGCACCCGAACTACAACCGCATCATGCTCTCTCCGGTATTGGCAGGCGAGCAGGCGTTCGAGGACATTGTCCTCAACGATCTGGACTGGTATCGGAAAAATGGCATCACTCTGCACATGGGCCGCAAGGTCGAAAGGATTGATCGGATCCACCGGTGCGTGATCGCCGATGACGGTTCCAGTGCACGATATGATCGTCTGCTGCTGGCGACCGGCTCGAACCCCTTCATGCTCCCGGTCCCAGGCAATGATCTGGACGGAGTAATCAGTTACCGGGACATTGCCGACACTCGCACCATGATGGAGACAGCACGCACCCACCGCCACGCCGTGGTGATCGGCGGCGGACTGCTCGGGCTGGAAGCTGCCAACGGTCTGATGCTTCGGGGCATGGATGTGACCGTGGTACACATCGGCGAGACCCTGCTGGAGCGCCAACTCGATACGACTGCCGGTGGCCTTCTACAGCGATCGCTCGAGCAACGCGGCTTGAAATTCCTCCTACCGAAATTCACCAGCGAACTGATCGATGGCGGCAACGGCCGGGTCAGTGCGGTCAGGTTCAAGGACGGCAGCGAGATCCCTGCGGATCTGGTGGTCATGGCTGCTGGCGTGCGGCCCAACACGGAGCTCGCCGAAAGCGCCGGGCTTGCTTGTAACCGAGGGATTCT
Source organism: Pseudomonas sp. (assembly GCA_030603065.1). Lineage (GTDB taxonomy): Bacteria > Pseudomonadota > Gammaproteobacteria > Pseudomonadales > Pseudomonadaceae > Halopseudomonas. The sequence goes on along the minus strand of JAUVYN010000002.1, from coordinate 91,819 downwards.
CGTCAACGACACCCTGCAGACCTTCGATCCCAGAATATATGCCATCGGCGAGTGCGTGGCCCACCGCGGTGTCGCCTATGGTCTGGTCGCCCCGCTGTATGAGCAGGCCCGCGTGTGCGCAAACCATCTGGCCATGCTCGGTTACGGCCGCTACGAAGGCTCGGTCACCTCGACCAAGCTCAAGGTCACTGGCATCGACCTGTTCTCCGCGGGCGATTTCATGGGTGATGACAATAGCGAGATCATTACTCTCTCCAACCCCATCGACGGCGTTTACAAGAAGCTGGTGATTCGCAACGATGTTCTGGTCGGAGCCTGCCTGTACGGGGATACCAGCGACGGTGGCTGGTATTTCGATCTCATAAAGGAAGAAAAAAACATAAGTTCCATTCGAGATGGCTTGATGTTTGGCGCTGAAATCATTGAGTTTTCTCGTGCAGCTTCGTCCGCATCGGCTAGTCGGCAGGCTGCCTCGGCGCAACCTTCCGTGCAACTGGCGGTGTCGGCATGAGCGTGACAGCTTCCACCTGCTGCTATTGCGGCGTCGGCTGTGGCGTGCTGATCGAGCACGACGGGGAGCGGATCATCGACGTCCAGGGCGACCCAAACCACCCTGCCAACTACGGGCGCCTGTGCAGCAAGGGCTCGACCCTGCATAAAACCGGCGACCTGGCGACCCGGGCGCTGTATCCGGAACTGCGCCTCGGCAAGGGGCTGGGCCGCAGCCGGGTCGACTGGCATACCGCCATGGAGCATGCGGCGAAGGTCTTTGCCGACACCATTGCCGAGCATGGCCCGGACAGCGTGGCGCTCTACATCTCCGGCCAGTTGCTTACCGAGGACTACTACGCCTTCAACAAGCTAGCCCGGGCATTGATCGGCACCAACAACATCGACAGCAATTCCAGACTGTGCATGTCCAGTGCCGTGGTCGGCTACAAGCGCAGCCTGGGCGCCGACGCGCCACCCTGCTCCTATGAAGATATCGAACTAAGCGACTGCCTCCTGATTGCCGGCAGCAATATGGCCTACGCCCATCCAGTGCTGTTTCGCAGGCTCGAGCAGGCCAAGACGCAGCATCCGGAAAAACGCATCATCGTGATCGATCCGCGGCGAACCGATACCTGCGAGATCGCCGACCTGCATCTGGCTATCCAACCGGGAACCGATGTCGCGCTGTTTCACGGCCTGCTGCACATCCTGATGTGGGAGGGCTGGGTCGATCACGCCTTCATCGAGGCTCATACCACTGGCTTCGAGCCGCTCAAGGCGCTGGTACGCGACTATACACCGGCACGGGTCAGCGAATTGTGCGGGATTTCGCTGGAAGACCTGCAAAGCGCTGCGCGGATGATCGGCAGCGCCCCGAGCTTCCTGTCGCTCTGGTGCATGGGGCTGAATCAGTCCACTTCCGGCAGCGCCAAGAACAATGCGTTGATCAATCTCCACCTGGCAACCGGGCAGATCGGCAAGCCAGGCAGCGGCCCCTTCTCCCTCACCGGTCAGCCGAACGCCATGGGTGGCCGCGAGGCGGGCAGCCTGTCCAACCTTCTTCCGGGCCACCGCGATGCCACGAACGCCGAGCACAGGGCCGAAGTTGCCGAATACTGGGGTGTCGATGCACTGCCGGCGCCCCCCGGACTCAGCGCTATCGAGTTGTTCGAGGCAATGCGCTCGGGCAAGGTGAAGGCGGTCTGGATTGCCTGCACCAATCCCGCGCAATCGGTCCCGGACCAGACGCTGGTACGTGAGGCCCTGGCAACCTGCCCCTTCGTTATCGTGCAGGAAGCCTTTGCCACCACCGAAACCTGTCGCTTCGCCGACCTGCTGCTTCCGGCGGCCACTTGGGGTGAGAAGGAAGGTTCGGTGACCAATTCCGAACGGCGGGTAAGTCATGTGCGCCCCGCCATCCCGGCACCAGGAGACGCGCGCCCGGACTGGGCGATCGTCTGTGATCTGGCGCGGCGGCTGGAAGCACACCTGCGGCCTGGGCAGCCGAGCCTGTTCGCCTTCGATCGACCTGCTGCACTGTTCGACGAGTACAAGATGCTGACCCGTGGGCGTGATCTGGATTACAGCGGCCTGAGCCACGGACTGATCGATCGCCTCGGTCCGCAGCAGTGGCCGTTTCAGGAGCACGCCACCCAAGGCACAGCACGGCTGTACAGCGATGGTCGGTTTGCCACAGCCGACGGCCGAGCTAGGTTTCTTGCCGAGCCCTACCAGCCAGCGCAGGAGCTCGCCGATGGCAGTGGCACGCTGACCCTGAATACCGGGCGGCTACGGGACCAGTGGCACGGCATGAGCCGCACCGGGACCGCGGCACAGCTGTTTGGTCACGTCGATCAGGCGCAGATCTCCCTGCACCCTGACGAACTGGAGCGCAGACAGCTGCGGGAAGGCGAACTGGTCAGGGTTCGCGGGCGCCGCGGCGCGCTCGTCCTGCCAGTGGTCGGCGATGCGCAGCTGGGTCTCGGCCAGGCCTTCATTCCCATGCACTGGGGTGATCGTTTTCTCAAGGGACTCGGGGTGAACGTGCTTACACAGCCCGCCTTCGACCCCGTGTCGCGACAACCGGAACTCAAGCAGGCGCGGATCGAAGTGTCTTCCGCAGCACTGGGCTGGGAGCTGTTCGCCCTGGTTGAAGGAGATGTGCAGAAGCGTTTCGAGGCACTACGGCCGTTGTTCGAATCCTTCGAGTTCGCCAGCTTCGCGCTCAGCGGTCGGGAACGAGCCGCGCTGATCATTCGAGCGGCCGCCGCCGCTGAGCCGGATGCAGAGGTGCTCGAAGGCATCGACGCCCTGATGGGTCTGGACCAGGGCCCGGTTCTAGCCTACGGCGACCCGGCTCATGGGGTCAGCAAGCGCCTCAAGTTGCAGGATGGCCGCATCACGGCGATACGGCTGGCTGGCGAGACTGCCGCGCGGGAATGGCTGCGCAGTGCCTGGGAGCAAGGCGAGATCGACCCCAGCCTGACACGCTGGATGCTTGCGCCTCTGAGCGCGCCGCCGGGTGGGCAGCGCAAGCCGGACAAGACCGTTTGCAACTGCATGAACGTAAAGGCCAGCCGTATCGAAGCGAGTATCGAAGAGGGGCGGGATCTGGCGGGACTCAAGGAAACCCTTGGCTGCGGGACCCAGTGCGGGTCCTGTGTGCCGGAATTGAAACGCATGCTGGCGAACGCTGTTCAGGTGGCCTGAACGGTTTGACCAGTCGGCATCGCCGAGGCCAGCGCCCGGCCATAGCCGACCTTGAAACAGGAGCGGGATCATGAGTGCGAAAGTCTGGTTGGTCGGCGCAGGTCCGGGTGATCCGGAGCTGCTCACCCTCAAAGCGGTACGCGCGTTGGCGCAGGCTGAAGTGGTGATGGTCGATGATCTTGTCAATCCGGAGATACTCGAACACTGCCCGCGGGCGCGCATCATCCGGGTCGGTAAGCGCGGCGGCTGCCGCTCCACGCCGCAGGCGTTCATCAATCGGCTGATGCTGCGCTATGCGCGTCAGGGCAAGGTACTGGTGCGCCTCAAGGGTGGCGACCCCTGCATTTTCGGACGGGCCGGCGAAGAGGCGCAGTGGCTGGCCGAGCGCGGTATCGAATCGGAGATTGTCAACGGCATCACTGCCGGGCTGGCGGGTGCGACGCAGACGGGTATTCCCCTGACGCTGCGGGGGGTGAGCCGTGGCGTGACCTTGGTAACCGCTCATACCCAGGATGACAGCGAGCTCAATTGGCAGGGCCTGGCCCAGGGCGGGACCACGCTGGTGGTATACATGGGCGTGGCGCGGCTCGAACAGATCCAGGCCGGGTTGCTGGCTGGCGGCATGGCATCCGGGACACCGGTGGCCATGATCGAGCGCGCCAGCACCTCCGAGCAGCGCCAGACAGCCTGCAGGATCGACGAGCTCTGCGACGCTGCCAGGGCCTTCAAACTCCATAGCCCTGCGGTGCTGGTCATCGGCGACGTGGTAGCCGCCTCGGCACTGCTGCAGCCCGGCATCCAGGCAGAGGCCAACGCTGTAGCAACCGCATAGCGGGCGCCGCACGGAAGATGTCTCGACATCGAGCAGACGCGCGGTACCCCGTGTTGACGTCAAAACTGGGCGGCGCGCTCCCGAGGGATCAGCTACCCGGCTTCATTGATTCGAGCATCGCGCCCATTGCCTGGTGAATGGCGTTGACAGCTTTTAGCGGGCGAACCATGACTTTGAAATCAACGACTTGCCCGTCACTGTTCCAGCGAATCATGTCAACGCCATTGACCACCACATCACCAATGCGGGTTTCGAATTCAAGTACGGCGTTGTCGCCCTGCACTACCTCGCGCAGGTAACGAAAATGCCCTGGCGCGTTGAGCACCTGCATGGCGGCGGTCAGGTAGAGCGTAGTGATGTGCTTGCCCTGCTGCGGCGTATGTACGACCGGCGAATGAAACACAACATCGTCGGCCAGCAACTGGTCCATGGTGCTGGGGTCAAGCGTATCCACGATATGGTGCCAGGCCTTGATTACGTCGCTCATCGTCACTTTCCTTCTGGATTGCTTTCGGTTGCTTGATTGGTGTCTTCGCGCTGCTGGTCCGCCCATAGCCGGGCATAGGCACCGCCGGCCGCGAGCAGTTCGGTGTGGCTGCCCTGCTCCACGACCCGGCCCTGCTCCAGAACCAGGATGCGCTCGGCATGGATGATGGTAGACAGCCTGTGGGCGATTGCCAGCGTGGTGCGCTTGCGCGCGACCAGGTTCAGGGCCTCGAGGATCAGCCGCTCGGCGTGAGTGTCCAACGACGAGGTAGCCTCATCGAGAACGAGGATCGGCGGGTCCTTCAGCAATACCCGGGCAATCGCGATGCGCTGCTTCTCGCCCCCGGACAGCTTCAGGCCACGCTCTCCGACCTGGGTATCGAGCCCTTTGGGCAACTGCCGAACGAAGTCTTCCAGCTGCGCCATACGCAGCGCCTCCCAGATCCGCTCTTCGCTCGCGCCGGGGCTGCCGTAGGCGATGTTGTAGCCGATGGTGTCATTGAACAGCACGGTATCCTGCGGCACAACTCCAATGGCGCGGCGCAGACTGTCCTGAGTGACGCTGCGAATGTCCTGTCCATCGATGAGGATCGCGCCGGCACTGACATCGTAGAAACGAAACAAAAGCCGCGCCAGAGTGGACTTGCCTGCTCCACTCGGCCCGACGATAGCCAGCGTATGCCCCGCTGGTATGTCAAAGGAGACCCCTTGCAGGATGGGGCGCTGCGGATCATAGGCATGGGATACGTCCTGAAAGGTCACGCGTCCGCCATGCACTTCGAGCGGCCTGGCATCCGCCACATCAGCGACTTTCACCGGCGCTTCGAGCAGCCCGAACAGCCGCTCGATATTGGTCAGTGCCTCGCGTATCTCGCGGTAGATGAAACCCAGAAAATTCAGCGGAATGAACAGTTGAATCATGTAGGCATTGATCATTACCAGCTCACCCAGCGTCATCTCTCCAGCCGCTACCTGCCCGGCGGCCAGAAACATCATCAGCGTCACAGAGGCGGCGATGATCAGTGCCTGTCCGGAGTTCAGCGCCGCCAGCGAAAGTCGGTTCTTCATTCTGGCCGCTTCCCAGCCAGCCAGATTGCGGTCGTACTGCTCGGCCTCGAATCGCTCGTTGCCAAAGTATTTGACCGTTTCATAGTTCAACAGACTGTCCACTGCCCTGGTATTCGACCGGTTATCCATCTGGTTGCTCTCGCGCACGAACCGGTTGCGCCACTCGGTGCACCAGATCGAGAAGGCGCCGTAGAGAATCACTGAGCCGAGCACCGTCAGTGCATAGACGGGGCTGAAGGCGGCTAGCAGAATTGCTGCGATCAGCCCAATTTCGACCAGCGTCGGCAGGATGTTGAAGACCATGAAACGTAGCAGGAAGCTGACACCGCTGGTTCCCCGTTCGATATCCCGGGCCAACCCGCCGGTGCGGCGTGACAGATGGAAACCTAGATCCAGTCGATGCAGATGTTCGAACACCCTCAACGAGATGCGCCGCATGGCGCGCTCTGCAACCCGCGCGAATACCGCATCGCGCAGTTCGGAAAAGAACACCGAAGAAAAGCGCAGCAGACCATAGCCCGCTAGAAGCACGACCGGAACCACCATCAGAGCCTGGGGCGACTGCTCGAAGTGTTCGACGATCAGCTTGAGCGCCCAGGGTACCGCCACCCCAGCCAGCTTGGCGACCAGCAGAAAGCCCATGGCCAACGCCACCCGGCCACGGAATTCGGCGAGATAAGGGATCAGGCTGGTGATGATCCGCCAGTTGACGGGGCCACCTGCATACTGGTTGTCACTACTCGGACGCACGTTCGCTCTCGTTATCTGTCAACTGTGTGCCTTTCGGGGTAGCAAATGCCTGCTCGACGCCGTCTCGCCTGGGCAAGGCATGAGCCGAAGGCGCTATCGGCGAGAAGTGTCTCACATAAAAAAGCCCCGTTAGCGCAACGGGGCTTCTCATACTCGAAAAATGCTCCGAGGCGCTCAGTCCTCGTGCGGAATCGGGTCCGGGTTACGGTCCCAACCTACCAGCAGAAGGGTCGTAGCGATACCAAAGAGCAGTCCGACCCAGGGCTCGAAGAACGCCAGCCCTGCGCCGATCAATACCACGGCACCGCGGGAGGTGTTGTTCTTCGGGATCGACATCGCCACGTAGGCGCAGGCAAAGCCGGTCAGAACCAGGGTCAGCGACAGGGCAATACCCAGCAGCGGCTGCAACCCGGTCAGCAGAGGCAATGCGAAGAACAGCAACGGGATCCCCATCAGGTAGTAGGAAGCCAGACCGCTGTGCAGACTGTTCATCGCCTGCTTGCCCTGCTTCCAGCGCTGCATGATGATCACGTGCACCCCTGTCCACATGGCGCCCTGAGTGGGAAAGAACGGCGCCAGGATGCCCATCAGGCCGTTGCGGATCGCTAGCGACAGATGCGAGCGTGTGGGATTGATGTCGATGTGCTCGTCCTTGCGGGTCTGCAGGCCTTCGCGAATCACCTCGTTGCCGGTGACCAGGTCACCGAACAGAATGACATAGGTGATCAGCGCCAGCGGCATGCTCGCGATGAACATCTCCAGGGGCGGCCAGCCGATGGCAAACGGCGAAACCTTGGCCCAGGCGTCACCAACCGGCGGGATCAGAATGCCCCACTGGATGTCGTAGGAAACCTCACCCACCAGCGGTCCTACGGTCGCCGCCAGAAAGAAGCCCGGTAGCAGCCCCAGCGACCCGAGGATGGCAAAGAAGCGGTACTTCTCCTTGAGTCGCTGCATGGGCAGCGAAAAGGCGAAGATCAGGCACACCGCGCAGGCCAGTGTGATAGCGATCGGCTGCTGCAGCAGAAACCGCTCCGCATCCTCGACGAACACTCGCATCAGGGCAGCGATTGCAGCGCCCAGAATGATCCCGGCCTTCAGCGTATCCGGAATCCAGAACACGAACTTTTTGCCCAGGCCGGTTATGCCCAGAAAGAAAAGGAGAAACGCGAAATTCAGCGAAACGGCCGTCATGGCCTGGAAGCGCATCGCGGGGTCTTCGTAGTTGCCGATGACGAAGGCCAGTACGAAGGGCAATGCGGGCGTGATCCAGCCAGGGGCATAGGGTTCGCCGAAGAAGATGAGCGCAGAGCCAATGAGAATGGAGTGAATCATCGAGACCGCGATAGCTTCCTCGAAGGTCAGTCCGAAGAAAGCGGTCATCAGGGGCACCAGCGCCAAACCGGTGGCGGCGGCAATGAACAAGCCCTGCAAAGCCTCAGGCCAGTAAAATTTCGTATGATAGAAAGGCAAACGAAAGGTGAACGGTCCCCAGCGCCAGCCGGGCAGTTCGGGTTGAGACATAGCAAGACTCCATGGGCTTGTTCTTGGATTTATAGTTCTCAGCCGGCGCCATAGCTGCCGGCGGCCCCCATTATGGCGTGAGAGGAGCCAGCCGACCAGCAGGCGGGATGTGTCCTGAATGTGTCAGCATATGACGCGGAAATGATGCGAACCATAGCGCTCCAGGCCTCAAGCCAGAGCCCTCGGGGCCTGCAGATAGGATCCGGGTGACAGCATGACTCGCCCCGGCACCGAGCGGAGCCGCAGGTGCATCATCACCGTCATGAATAGCAGCAGCTGCGGTGCCTCGGTAGCTTCAGGGAAGCTGTCGCGGCTGCATGTCTTCAGCTTCCAGTCGCTTGCGCACACTACCCGGCGAACTGGTATTGCGAGCGAGCAGACTGTAAAGCACCGGAATCACGAAGAGCGTCAGAAACATCGAAACACTGACCCCCGAAACGACCACGATGCCTATTACCGAACGGGTTTCAGCCCCTGCGCCGAAGGCAAACACCAGAGGAATGGCGCCTGCCACCGTGGTGACGCCGGTCATCAGAATGGGTCGTAGACGTAGGGTGCTGGCCTCGACCAATGCTTCGTCGAAGGGCTTGCCGGCGTCCCGCAACTGGTTGGCGAACTCGACGATGAGAATTCCGTTCTTCGCCGCCAGTCCGATCAGCATCACCAGGCCGATCTGGCTATAAAGATTTAGCGTGTTACCCGTGATGAAAAGACCAAGCAGCGCTCCGCCAATCGCTAGCGGAACCCCCAGCATAATTACCAGCGGGTGAACGAAGCTCTCGAACTGAGCCGACAGGACCAGAAATACCACCACGAGACCTAGCAGAAACACGAACAGAAGCGAGCCGCCGGCGTTGCGCAAATCAAGCGACTGCCCCTTGTAATCGATCACCAGCCGGTCCGGCAGATGCTCCCTGGCCAACGCCTCGACATGATCCAGCGCATCGCCCAGCGCCACCCCATCGGCGAGAGATGCCTCTATGGTAATAGCGCGGTTGCGATTATAGCGGTTGAGGGAAGTGGAGCCGGCGAACTCTTCGAGCGTAACGAGGTTGGAGAGTGGTATCAGTTGTCCACTGGTATCGGAACGCACATAAATGTTTTCCAGCGCAGCGGCTCGGCGCTTGTCGTCCCGCTCGGCCTCCAGGATTACATCGTACTCCTCGCCACGGTCGATATAGGTCGTGACTCGACGCGAACCGAGCATGGTCTCCAACGTACGGCCAATGGCACTGACGTTCACACCCAGCGCAGCGGCGCGGTCGTAGTCGATACGTACCTCCAGCTGCGGCTGGGTTTCCTTGTAATCGGTATCTATATTGGTCAGACCCGGGTTGTTCTCACGGATCCTGTCCAGCAGTATGTCCCGCCATTCGGCCAGCTCTTCGTAGCTGCCGGCACCGCCGAGAACGAAGCGGAACGGCTGCTGCTGGGTTCCACCGAAGCCCTGTCGCATGATCGGGAAGGCACGTACACCGGTAAGATCGGACAACCTCGATTGAGCATCGGCCATGATTTCGAAGGCTGAACGGCGGTTGGCCCAGTCATTCAGCACCACCACCACGATCCCGGTATTGAAGTTGGTAACCACCCCGAAGTCGCGCGGTGCACGCACCAGCATCCGCGTGACTTCGCCTGATTCAACCAGCCCCATCATCCGCGACTCGATCTCGTCCATGTAGTGCTTCATGTATTCGTAGGTTGCGCCCTCCGGACCGTTGACGATAAGGAAAAACGCTCCCCGATCTTCCCGCGGGGTGTATTCGGTGGGTAAGGCCTTGAACAGCCAGGCGCTGCCGGCGAACATTCCGACAAAGACCAACAGCGCGACCCAGCGCCACGCCAGCACCCGCACCAGCGCCCAGGCATAAACACGTCGGCTGGCACGCAGCGTGCGTTCGACCCAGCGACTCAGCCAGTTGTCCTGCTCATGTGGCTTGAGCAGTTTGGATGCCAGCATCGGCGAGAGCGAGAGCGCGACAAAGCTGGAGAAGGCGACCGCGGCGGCCATGGTGAGCGCGAATTCGGAGAAAAGGCGGCCCACGTCTCCCTGCAGGAAGGCGATGGGAACGAACACTGCGATGAGCACCAGTGTCGTCGAGACGACCGCGAAGGCGACCTGACGGGCACCGTAAAATGCTGCAACCAGAGGGGTTTCGCCCTCTTCGTCAATGCGCCGACGGACGTTTTCCAGAACGATGATCGCATCATCGACCACCAGACCGATAGCCAGCACCAGCGCCAGCAGGGTCAGGAGGTTGACCGTGAAACCGAAGAGCAGCAGGGCTATGAAAGTCGCCGTCATGGCCACCGGCAGGGTTACAGCGGGCACCAGGATTGCCCTGGGACTGCCGAGAAAAATGAAAATCGCCAGGACCACCAGAATCAGCGCAATCACCAGTGTGCTGTAGACCTCGCTGATCGCGCCCTCGATGAACACCGAGCTGTCGAAGCTGGGCAGAATCTGCATGCCCTCCGGTAGCGTCGGGTTCAATGATGCAACCAGCTGACGGGAGGCCTGCGCAACCTCGAGAGTATTGGCGGTGGACTGGCGCTCCAGCCCCAGCCCGACCATGGGGACGGTGTTACCGCGGAACAGGCTGCGGTCTTCTTCGGTGCCCCGCTCCACCCGGGCCACATCGCGCAGGCGAACCAGATAGCCCGTGTCGCCACGGGCAATCACCAGGGAGGCGAAGTCTTCCGGCTGATTGAAAGCCCTCGCCACGCGCACCGTGAACTGTCGGTTTACCGACTCTATGGTGCCGGCGGGCAACTCTACGTTCTCCCGCCGGAGAGCATTTTCGACGTCCTCGACGGTCAGATTGCGCGCAGCGAGCGCCTCACGGTCCAGCCAGACTCGCATGGCATAAGGCTGGGCGCCGCCGACCCGTACCCTGGCAACGCCTTCCAGGGTAGCGAACCGGTCCACCAGATAACGATCGGCATAATCGGTGAGCTCGGGCAACGTCAGCCGGTCGCTGGTCAGGTTCCACCAGACGATCACATCCTGATTGGCGTCGAGTTTGCGTACCTCGGGCGGGTCGGCCTCGGCCGGCAAGTCGCCCACGATGCTCGATACCCGATCACGGATGTCGTTGGCCGACTCGTTGACGTCCCGGTTGATGCTGAAGCGGATGGTGATTTCGGATCGTCCGTCGCGACTGCGCGATTCGATGTACTCGACACCTTCGACGCCAGCAATGCTCTCCTCGATCAGCTGGGTGATCTGTGAATCGACAACAGACGCGGCCGCGCCTCGGTAACTGGTTTCGATACTAACCACTGGCGGGTCGATATCCGGGTATTCGCGCAGCGGCAGCATGCTGTAGGCGACCAGCCCGAAGATGACCAGCAGCAGCCCGAGCACCGTGGCAAAAACCGGCCTGACCACCGAGGTATCGGAGAGGATCATTGCGTTGGGTGCTCCGGCGAATTAATCGGGTTTTGCCGAAAGCAAATCGTCGACCGACTGCCCCGGTTGCTGCTCGGCCTTTATGCGCACGGGCTGGCCGGGCTGCAGGCGGAAATTGCCGTGGGTGACTATCAGCTGGCCCGGCTCGAGGCCTTCGAGCACTTCGACCCGCCCGGCCAGCCGCTCGCCAATGGATACCAGCTGACGACGCGGCCGCAGCCCTTCTGCGGTATCTTCCAGAAGCATGACGAATTGCTGACTACCCTGCGGCAGCAGGGCCTCTTCCGGAATAACGACCGCCTCCCGTGGAGAACTGGCGACGCGCGTCGACATGAGCATACCGGGCCGCAGCAGACCAGCTTCATTGGGTAGCAACGCACGTACGCGGATCGACCGCGTCACTGGATCAACCTGATTGTCCAGTACAGCTACTTCCCCTTCGAATATCTGATCTGGAAAGGCGCGGGTGCGGGCAGTGACCCGCTGCCCCGGGCCGATCTGACCGAGCTTGAGTTCGGGGACGCTGAAATCCAGCTTCATCAGGCTGTCATCGTGCAGAGTGGCTACCGGGGTACCCGGGGTAAGCAGGGTGCCCACACTGACCTGACGCAACCCGACTACCGCATCGAAGGGGGCACGGATCAGACGGTCGGCCAGGCGCGCCTCGACGGCACGGAGCCGTGCCTGCGATACATCTACCTCGCGGCGCCGCACGTCGAGCTCCTGTTGCGCGAGGGCGCTGCTACGTACCAGCGGTTGAACACGTTCCAACTGTCGCTGCGCGTCGCTCAGCGCTGCACGTGCTTCTTCCAGCTGTGCCAGCTGCTCACGGTTAGCCAGCGAAACCAGAACCTGTCCCCGCTTCACCCGTTGCCCATCCTCGAACGTGATTTCGCTGATGGTCTCGGTGATGTTTGCTGCCAGGACGGCGGTCTCATTGGCCTGGAGAGTGCCAAGCGCCTCGATCTGATTGGCAATTTCCTGACTCTGCACCCGCGCGACTATGACGTCGAGGGGCTGCTGTGCCAGAGCAGGAAAGGCCAGCAGGCTGACGACGACAAGCGTCAGCTCACGTAAGCGTCGGAAGGGAATGGGCATCCTGTGCATTCCTTGGGTCGGGCCGAGAACTCCGGAGGCTTGTGCCTACGGCTCTTCGAAAGCGTTCAATGATGACCAATACGCGCGCCGATGCCTACGGTATTTTGCGTTCTGAATATGACAACGGGGCGTATCAACGCCCCCGCCATCACTGATTCATGGTTTCGTTGAAGAATTGACGCATTGCGCCGAAGGCGCGCTCGGCGACCTGCGGATGGTATTCGGCCTGGCCCCGCGCATTGGCAGTCGGATCGGTGAACGAGTGCACTGCGCCACCGTAGGAGATCAATTGCCAGTCGACATCCGCCGCGCGCATCTCGTCCTGAAACGCCGCAACCTGCTCATCGGGTACATATGGATCGATTGCGCCATGAAGCACCAGTACCGGGGAGCGGATCTGTCGCGCGTCTTCGACATTGGGGGTGTCCAGGTTGCCGTGGAAGGATACGACGCCCTGAACCTCGGTCCCCGAGCGCGCCAGCTCAAGGACGGATGTTCCGCCAAAGCAGAACCCGATCGCACCGATACGGGAGGTGTCCAGCGGCACCTCCTGCGCCTTTGATTTGAACACATCCAGGGCAGCATTGACCCGCTTGCGCATCAGCGCCCGGTCCCCCTTGACCGCACCGGCAGCGATGCCGGCTTCATCGGTATTCGCCGGGCGCGTGTCCTTGCCATAGAGGTCGGCAACGAACACGACATAGTCGGAACCGCCGGCACGCCAGGCCTTCTTGGCTGCGTTCTCCGTCACCCCCATCCAGTTGGGCACCATAAGAATGCCGGGGCGCTGCTCGGTGCTGGCATCGTCGTACACCAGCATACCCTGATAGGCTTCCCCATCGATCTCGTAATCTACCGTCTTCACTACCATCTCTGCCTGCACCATGCCGGCAACGCCGGCGAGTATCATTGCGCCAAGTGTCTTTTTCATCTGCCTTGCTCCTTGAAAGCCGATATCCCGGCCACCCAGCATAGACGGCTTCGCGGAAACGGGCAGACATTTCCGCGCCAGTGAATGGACGGGCAATAAAAACCGGCCGGTACCTTTCGGCAGCGGCCGGTTCTCTGAAGCCGGTACTGTGACTTAGCGGCTCAGTTCAACCAGCAGCTGGTTCAATCGACGTACATAGGTGCCCGGATCCTGCAGCGCCTCGCCCGCGGCCAGAGCGGCCTGATCGAAGAGGATGTGCGTGAGGTCACTGAAACGATCCTCGTCCTGCTCACCGTCGAGCTTCTCGAGCAGCGGATGGCTCGGGTTGATCTCCAGAATAGGTTTGCTCTCCGGAGCCTTCTGGCCGGTGGCCTCGAGGATCTTGCGCATCTGCAAACCCATACCGTCCTCGTTGATCACCAGGACCGCCGGCGAGTCGGTCAGACGGTGCGAGACCTTGACGTCTTCAACCCCATCCTTGAGGACGTTCTTGATGCGCTGCACCAGGTCCGCCTTGGACTTGGCGGCTTCCTCCTGGGCCTGCTTGTCTTCTTCCGCCTCCAGCTTGCCCAGGTCCAGATCACCCCGGGCGACGTCGACCAGCTGCTTGCCCTGATACTCGGTGAGATGGCTCATCAGCCACTCGTCGATGCGATCGGTCAGCAGCAGGACTTCGATGCCCTTCTTGCGGAAGATCTCAAGGTGCGGGCTGTTCTTGACCTGACTGTAGCGCTCGCCGGTGAGGTAGTAGATCTTGTCCTGGCCTTCCTTCATGCGCTCGATGTAAGCGTCCAGGCTGACCACTTCGCTGTCGTCGTTCTGGTTGGTGGAAGCGAAGCGCAGCAGGCTGGCGATCTTCTCGCGGTTGGCGTAATCCTCGGCGGGACCTTCCTTCATGACGCTGCCGAAAGCTTTCCAGAAGGTGGCGTACTGTTCAGGCTCCTTCTTGGCCAGCTTCTCCAGCATGTCCAGGACGCGCTTGGTCAGCGCGCTCTTCATGCTGTCGATCGCCGGGTCCTTCTGCAGGATCTCGCGCGATACGTTCAGCGAAAGGTCATTGGAGTCAACCACGCCCTTGATGAAGCGCAGATATAGCGGCAGGAACTGCTCCGCGTCGTCCATGATGAACACCCGCTGGACGTACAGCTTCAGCCCGCGGGGCGCTTCGCGCTGGTACAGATCGAAGGGTGCACGGCCCGGCACATAGAGCAGGCTGGTGTATTCGAGCTTGCCCTCGACCTTGTTGTGGCTCCAGGTCAGCGGGTTCTCGAAATCATGGGCGACGTGCTTGTAGAACTCCTGGTACTCCTCATCCTTCACCTCGCTGCGCGGACGGGTCCACAGCGCGCTGGCACGGTTGACGCTTTCCCACTCCACTTCAACGGGCTTGTCCTTCTCCTCACCAAAATGCTGCTTGGGCAATTCGATGGGCAGGGAAATATGGTCGGAGTATTTCTTGATGATGTTGCGCAGCCGCCAGCCGTCGGCAAATTCGCTTTCGGCAGACTTGAGATGCAGAACGATACGGGTACCGCGGTCGGCCTTCTCGATCGTCTCGATGGTGAACTCGCCTTCGCCGGCAGACTCCCAGCGCACGCCCTCGCCTGCTGCCGCACCGGCGCGGCGGGTAAATACCTCGACTTTGTCAGCCACGATGAAGGCACTGTAGAACCCCACACCAAACTGACCGATGAGGCTGGCATCCTTTTTCTGGTCGCCAGTCAGTTGCTGCATGAAGGCTGCAGTGCCGGATTTGGCGATGGTGCCCAGGTTCTCGATCACTTCGGCGCGGGACATGCCGATGCCGTTGTCTTCGATGGTAAGCGTCTTGGCCGTCTCGTCGGCACTGATGCGAATGCGCAGATCAGGCTGATCTTCCAGCAGCTCAGGCTTGGCAATGGCTTCGAAGCGCAGCTTGTCCGACGCGTCGGAGGCATTGGAGATGAGTTCGCGCAGGAAAATTTCCTTGTTCGAATACATCGAATGGATCATCAGGTGCAGCAGCTGCTTCACCTCTGTCTGAAATCCAAGCGTCTCTTTCTGGGCTTCCACGGTCATCTTGCGGGGTCTCCTTCACGTTCATCAGGCGGCGCCTGGACCAGGCGCGCGGATGAGCCATTGATGGGGACTGCAGAGAAGCATTTCAAGTGGTCTCAGCGATCGGAAAGCCGTTCGAGGCGTGCCACGTCCACTGGATTGAACTGGAACTCGAGCGTGCTGGGCCCGCGCTGCTGGGCCAGCACAATACGTCGATCATCGGTAATTGCGCTCAGCCGCCCTTCGTGAACGCGGCCGGACATCATTGTCAGACGCACAGTCGAACCGATGAAACGTTCCGGCTCGTCGAGCAGCGCTAACACACTGAGGTCGCCCCAGCGCGGTGGGGGCCTGGATGCTGCCGCAGGCTCGGTCACCTGCGCAACGACCGCCTCCGCTGCAACCGCTCGGGCCTGCAGCTCCATCAACCACGGTGGCGTAGAAGCGAGTTCGGCATCGCCTCGCAACCAGGTCGCCTGTTCCTCGGAGAGCTTCAGATTGACAAACAACGTTACGCGGCCATTGGCGGAGGGCGTGAATCGCAGGCTCAGACTGTAGGGACCCGAGACCTTGCGCAGGCCCGGTGCCTCGAGCGCGCCCTCGTACCATTGCAGAAGCAATTCCGGCCATGGCTCACCATCTGCCGGCACGCGCTGAATGACCGTATCCTGCAGCAGAGCCTGCGCACCATCGAAGCGGATTGCGAGCGAGCGTCGAATACGCTCCGGCGGGCCTTCTTCGAACGTTAACTGGTTGTCGCGCCAGATGACTCTATCCGGCACGAAGCGTTGCCCCGCAATGCGGCCGGAAAGTGCCGCTTCGTCCGCGCTGTTACCGAGCCATGCCCCGGACACCAGTTGGTCGAAGCGATCACGGTCAGCCTGATGCAGTTGTATGAATCCCGCACTGAGAAGCAGCAAACCGGTACCGAGCAACAGCCGCGGCAGCAGCGGATAGCCGAGGCCCCGCGTGGGCAACGTCAGCACGGGGAGGAGAATCGCCAGTAGCATCCGCGGAGCCGTCAAACCTACGGAGGCTCCAATGAGCCATACCCAGCCTCCCACCACGCCTACCACGCCTGTCAGTATCAGCAGCGCATCCATGCAAAGAAGGTCCCCGATTTTCCGCTAGTCCAGCTTGAAGTGGGCCCGCGCAGTGGCGATTGGCTCGCTGGAGCGGGTCTGCCACGCAGTTATGGCCACATTACCGACCCTACGGCCCTGACGCCAGACCTGGCAGGTGGCAAAAGTATCGCGGTGGAGCCCGGCGCGCAGATAATCGATCGAAAAGTCGATGATCTTGGGGAACGCCGCGCTTTTCATGAAGATCATGAGGTGGATTACCGCAGCGTGCTCCATGAAACCGGCAATGACCCCTCCGTGGATGGCGGGAAGAACCGGATTGCCGATCAGGTCCCGATTGGTGGGCAGCGAAAAGAGGATCTCCTCGCCATGCTGTTCGACCTCCATGCCCAGCATGCTGGCGTAAGGAACAGCTTCGACCAACGGGCCGTAGACCCCTGTCGCCAGCGCCTGTTCGACTCGCTGCTGCAATACGTTGGCGTCCGTGTTCATGCAGCACCTCCGTCTATCGCACGGCTTATGCCGCCCTTGCTATCCGGCTGCCCCATACGCATGAAGGTGCCCACCACATGTGCAATCGGCTCGTCGCGGGAAGTCTGGTAGGCCACACCTCGGGTAAAGATGACGGTGGATGTGACCCGATAGCACTCGGCATACCCGAAGATGTCCATGTTCGGTTTGGCAGGCCGCATGTAGTCGATACGCAGATCGAGCGTGGGGCATATCTCGAAGGTCGGCAGGAAGCACACGGTAGAAATGCCGCAGCAGGTGTCCATCAGTGTAGTGATGGCCCCACCGTGGATAACGCCGGTGACCGGGTTTCCCACGATGCGTTGGTCATAGGGAAGTTTCAGCAGCAGGCCCTTTTCGTCAGCCTGCTCGACACTCATACCCAGAAACTGGCAGTGCCGCAGAACCCCCAGGAAATTGCGTGCTCGTTCTTCGATGCTGCCCATTCGAAACCTTGTGATGCCCGTGAAATGTCAGTGTGCACTACAGAACACGCAATGGTACTCAGAACCGCAGCCAGACTCCATCACCAACCGACTCGCAGCACAGGGTTTGGCAGCTTCGCCATAAGGAACTAACCTTTCAAAACTCTGACCAACGAAGGGAGCCTACTCACAAGGAGTCATGTATGAAAAAGATTTATGCCACAGCATTCCTGATCGCCAGCTTCGGCCTGCTGACCGCCTGCGGCGGCGACGATCAGGACACGGTCGAAGCGCCACCTGCGACTGAGACTGGCACCGCAACCGGCACCACCGGCACCACTCCCCCGCCTGCGACCGGCACTGGCCAGCCTGCTGGCACCGGCACGGGCACCATGGGCGGTGACACCGGCACTGGCACCACAGGTGGCGGAGCGACGGGTACCGGCACTACCGGCGGCACCGGCACCATGGACGGCGGCGCGGGTACCAACACCGGCGCAGGCACTGCCCCCGGCACTGGCGGCACCATGGACGGCGGCACCGGTGGCCCAGGCGCTGGCAGCGATGTCGGTACCAATCCTCCGGGCGGCACCGGCGGAACTGGCACCAACCAGTAAGAGCCAGTAAGCCCCCAGCATAGGCACGCCTTCTCGGCGTGCCTCATGCCCCTCCTCCGGATCAGCTCCGCCCGCTGTCCCTAGCCTCCATATCGGAATCAGCCTCTCGCGTTGTCACGCCAGTGCAGGCGACAGCAGCAGTCCCAGACAGCACAGAAAACCTGTTATCCAGCTCAGGCTACGCAGCGCGTGCCAGTTCGCCAGGTAGCAGGCGGTATAGATCACCCGCATTAGTACAAACACCCCTGCAAGAAGATCAATCGTACTGCCATGCAGGCTGGACGAATGCGCCACCAATACCCCGGCGGCGAAGAGCGGAAAGGCTTCGAACATGTTCTGATGGGCAGCCAATGCGCGTGCCCCCCAGCCGGTCAACGCCGCCTGCTGCGCTCGCGGATGACGGTTGTCGTAACCCTTGGCGCTGCTGCGATGCATGGCGACCGCGACCGGCATCTTGGTCAACACCAGCATGAGTGCCGCGACGAACAGGCACCAGAGGGGAAAGGTCATTTTGGTTGTTCCTCGGCAAAGGGTGTGGGTGTGAAAAGCATGGCGCTGAGTACATCGGAATGAAACTCTCGTCGGTAGAGAATGTAGACCACGCCCGCGGTGGTCACGACGAACAGCAGCGGATTGATAAACCAGGTGAGCGTGGCCAAGGCGAAATAGTAGGCGCGCAGTCCCAGGTTGAACTCGTTTCCGGCCATGGACAGAACTCGGGCGGCTCGATCGGCATAGGCTTTGCGCTCGGCCTCGGTGACGGTTTTCTCGCCCACCAGCGGGGCCGAGCCCAGCAATACCGAAGCGAAGTTGTATTGGCGCATACCCCAGGAGAAAGTGAAGAAGGCGTATACGAAGATGCCCAGCATCAACAGCAGTTTCATCTCCGACATTTCACGGCTTACCTGCGCGACGAAAGGGAGATCCTGTAACAGGCTCTGCGCTCGATCCGTGGCCCCCATGACTGTGATCAGACCGGCAAGGATCAGTAGAGTGCTCGATGCGAAAAAAGCCGTATTGCGTTCCAGATTACCGATCACACTGGCGTCGGCGATGCGTTGTTCACGCATGAGCAGGCGAGTCATCCAGTCCTTGCGGTACAGATGCAGCACGCTGGCCAGGCAGGCGGTGTCCTTGGCGCGGTGTTGCGCGTAATAGGTATAGCCGACCCAACAGGTGAAAAACCATGCAGCGGCGCCGAGGTTGACCCAGATATTGCCGGCGTCAGGCAGATTGACCATCGATATTCCTTAGTCGTATCCCCAGTTACCCTGCTTCCGAGGGCTTGTCTCGAGTATAAGCCAGCAGCGGCAATAGAGCACAGGCACAAAAAAACCCTGCCTCTCGGCAGGGTTTCTTCAAAACCGATCGGGCCTTACTTCATGGCCCAGCCGGTCAGTTCGGACAGCGCCTTGCCGATGTCGGCCAGCGAACGCACGGTCTTCACGCCGGCGTCTTCCAGCGCGGCGAACTTCTCGTCAGCAGTACCCTTGCCGCCGGAGATGATCGCACCCGCGTGACCCATGCGCTTACCCGCCGGAGCGGTAACACCAGCGATGTAGGACACGACCGGCTTGGTAACATTCGCCTTGATGTAGGCTGCCGCCTCTTCCTCGGCGCTACCACCGATCTCGCCGATCATGACGATGGCCTCGGTCTTCGGATCCTTCTCGAACATCGCCAGGATGTCGATGAAGTTCGAGCCCGGGATCGGGTCGCCACCGATACCGACACAGGTGGACTGGCCGAAGCCGGCGTCAGTGGTCTGCTTGACCGCTTCATAGGTCAGGGTGCCGGAACGCGACACGATACCGACCTTGCCCGGCAGGTGGATGTGGCCGGGCATGATGCCGATCTTGCACTCACCGGGAGTGATGACGCCCGGGCAGTTAGGCCCGATCAGGCGAACGCCCAGCTCGTCGCACTTGACCTTGCAGTCGAGCATGTCGAGGGTCGGGATGCCTTCGGTGATGCAGACGATCAGCTTGATGCCGCCGTTCGCCGCTTCCAGGATCGAGTCCTTGCAGAAGGGAGCCGGTACGTAGATCACGCTGGCGTCGGCACCAGTGGCTTCAACGGCTTCACGGACGGTATTGAAGACCGGCAGACCCAGGTGAGTAGTGCCGCCCTTGCCGGGAGTCACACCGCCAACCATTTTGGTGCCGTAGGCGATCGCCTGCTCGGAGTGGAACGTGCCCTGCGAGCCGGTGAAGCCCTGGCAGATTACCTTGGTATCTTTGTTGATCAGGATGCTCATTTATTTACCCTCCGCGGCCTTGACGACTTGCTGGGCAGCGTCGGTCAGACTGGTTGCAGCGATGATGTTCAAACCACTTTCGGCCAGGACCTTGGCACCCAGGTCGGCGTTGTTGCCTTCCAGGCGAACAACTACCGGCACCTTGACGCCTACTTCCTTGACCGCACCGATGATGCCTTCGGCAATCATGTCGCAACGGACGATGCCGCCGAAGATGTTCACCAGAACAGCCTTCACGTTGGAATCGGACAGAATGATCTTGAACGCTTCGGTCACACGCTCCTTGGTCGCTCCACCACCTACGTCGAGGAAGTTGGCCGGCTTGCCGCCGTGGTGGTTGACGATGTCCATGGTACCCATGGCCAGGCCGGCACCGTTGACCATGCAGCCAATGTTGCCGTCCAGCGCAACGTAGTTCAGCTCGAACTTGGCAGCGTGTGCTTCACGCGGATCGTCCTGCGACGGATCGTGCATGGCGCGCAGCTTGGGCTGGCGGAACATGGCGTTGGCGTCGATGTTGATCTTGGCGTCCAGGCAATGCAGGTTGCCATCGGCCTTGATAACCAGCGGATTGATTTCCAGCAGAGCCAGGTCGTAGTCGGCGAAGAGCTTGCCCAGGCCGACGAAGATGTTGGTGAACTGCTTGATCTGGTCACCTTCCAGACCCAGCTGGAACGCCAGGTCGCGGCCCTGGTAAGGCTGCGGGCCTACCAGCGGGTCGATGGTGGCCTTGAGAATCTTCTCGGGAGTTTCTTCGGCGACCTTCTCGATTTCGACACCGCCTTCGGTGGAAGCCATGAAGACAATACGGCGGGTAGAACGGTCAACGACCGCGCCCAGGTACAGCTCCTTGGCGATGTCGGTGCAGGATTCGACCAGAATCTTGGTAACAGGCTGGCCATTGGCGTCAGTCTGGTAGGTCACCAGACGCTGACCGAGCCACTTCTCAGCGAAAGCCTTCGCATCTTCCTTGCTCTTGACCAGCTTCACACCGCCAGCCTTGCCGCGACCACCCGCGTGGACCTGTGCCTTGACGACCCACTCGGTGCCGCCGATCTTGTCACAGGCTTCGGCTGCCGCTTCCGGAGTATCGACTGCAAAGCCCTTGGAGACAGGAAGGCCGTACTCAGCGAAGAGCTGCTTCCCCTGATATTCGTGAAGATTCATACTTGTCTACCGTTTTGGTCGTGTAGGAATTGCGTTCATGACTGCGCGCTCGCACGCTCCAGCCACCCTTACCAGGCTCGATCAACAAAACCGTCGTTTTGCTCATCGGACCCGCTTCCACCCGCAGGTGATGGCCGATCGCTCGGCCCGTGCTACATCTGAATTCTGAAACCGGCAGGCTTCAAGCTGACCTGCCGGTCATCGGCGCGCTATCTTAACGCTTCTTGCGGTTCGCGGCATGTATGGCGTGGCCATTTACCGCTAGTGCCGCTTCCTTCAGTGCTTCGGAAACGGTCGGGTGCGAGAAGACCATCATGCCGATGTCTTCGGCACTGGTGCCGAATTCCATGGCGATGGCGCCCTGCTGAACCAGCTCGGCAGCGCTCGGCCCGATCACGTGTACGCCCAATACCCGGTCGGTCCTGGCATCTGCAACGACCTTGACCATGCCGGTGGTATCGTTCGCCGCTACCGCCCGGCCGTTGGCCGCGAAGGGGAACACGCCGACGTTGACTTCAACGTTCTCTGCCTTGAGTTGCTGCTCGGTCTTGCCGACCCAGGCGATCTCAGGGTGGGTATAAATAACCGAGGGCACCAGGTCATAGTTCATCGCGGTCTTGTGACCGGCGATCCGCTCGGCAACCATCACGCCCTCCTCCGAGGCCTTGTGCGCAAGCATGGCGCCGCGTACCGCATCACCTACGGCGTACACGCCAGGCACGCTGGTAGCGCAGTAATCGTCGACGAAAATCACGCCGCGCTCGTCGAGATCCACACCACAATCGGTGGCCAGCAGATTCTCCGTATAGGGGCGCCGGCCGACCGCAACGATCAGCTTGTCAAAGGTGAGCTGCTGCTCGCCATCTGCATCGGTGAAGGAGACGGTCACCTGCTTCTTCTTCACTTCGGTACCGGTAACCCGCGCACCCAGACGAATCTGCAGACCCTGCTTGGTGAAGGTCTTGAGTGCTTCCTTGGAGATCTGCTCGTCCGCCAGACTAAGGAATTTGTCCAGGGCCTCGAACACGACCACTTCAGCGCCCAGTCGGCGCCAGACCGAGCCCAGCTCCAGACCGATCACGCCTGCGCCGATAACGCCAAGCTTCTTCGGGACGCTCTTGAACTCGAGGGCGCCGGTGGAATCGACGATGATGTCCTCGGTCAAAGGCGCCGGGGGAATCTCGATCGGACGAGAACCCGAGGCCAGAATCACGTTCTCCGCTTCGAGGACCGTGACACTACCATCCGGTGCGGTAACTTCCACCTTCTTGCCGGCCAGCAGCTTGCCGTGGCCTTCGATGCTGGTCACGCCATTCGCCTTGAACAGTGTGGCCACACCACCGGTGAACTGCTTTACGATCTTGTCCTTGCGATCGATCATCGCCGGGACATCCATGCTCACGCCCTTGACGTCGATACCATGGATCTTGAAGCCCTCTTCGGCTTCGTGGAACTTCCAGGAACTGTCGAGCAGCGCCTTGGACGGGATGCAACCGACGTTCAGGCAAGTACCACCCAGAGCCTGCTTGCCGTCCTTGCCAACGTATTTTTCGACACAGGCGGTTTTCAGACCCAACTGCGCAGCGCGAATCGCCGCGACGTAGCCACCCGGTCCGGCGCCGATGACTACCACATCATATTTCTGACTCATAACCTATCCTCTGTTTGCAGCCGAAACCATTGAAGCGTCCGGGCGGACCCGGACGCCTTGCTGCAGCGTGCAGCCAATCAGATATCCAGCAGCAGGCGCGCCGGATCTTCGAGCAGGTCCTTGATCGCAACCAGGAAGCTCACTGCTTCCTTGCCATCGATCAGGCGATGATCGTAGGACAGAGCCAGATACATCATCGGCAGGATAACCACCTGTCCGTTCACCGCCATCGGGCGCTCCTGGATTTTGTGCATGCCCAGAATGGCGGCCTGTGGCGGGTTGACGATCGGCGAAGAAAGCAGAGAACCGAATACGCCACCATTGGAGATGGTGAAGGTACCACCGGTCATCTCCTCCATGGACAGCTTGCCGTCGCGAGCCTTCTTGCCGAACTCGGCAATGGTGCCTTCGATCTGGGCCAGGCCCATGTGCTCGGTGTTGCGCAGGATCGGCACTACCAGGCCACGGTCGCTGGACACGGCAACACCAATGTCCTGGTAGCCGTGGTACACGATGTCGTTGCCGTCGATCGATGCGTTGACCGCCGGGTAGCGACGCAGGGCCTCGGTGGCAGCCTTGACGAAGAACGACATGAAGCCCAGGCGTACGCCGTTGTGCTTCTTCTCGAACAGGTCCTTGTACTTGTTGCGCAGGTCCATGATCGGCTTCATGTTGACTTCGTTGTAAGTCGTCAGCATGGCCATGCTGGACTGGGCGTCTACCAGACGCTCGGCAATTCGTGCACGCAGGCGGGTCATGGGCACACGCTTCTCGACGCGATCGCCTTCCATCGCTACCGGCGGCTCGGCCGTAGCAGGCTTGGCAGCCGCAGCCGCCGGCTTGGCGGGGGCGGACTTCTTGGCTTCCACCGCATTGATCACGTCTTCCTTGGTAACCCGGCCACCCTTGCCGGTACCCTTGATGTCGTTCACCGACAGACCGTTCTCTTCGGCCATCTTCCGCGCTGCGGGAGACAGCATCGGCTCGTCGGCAGATTCGCTGCCGTAGCTGGCAGCAGACTGCGCCTGCTCGGGAGCCTTGGCAGCCGGAGCGGATTCAGCCTTCGCTGCCGGGGCCGCAGCGCCATCGTTGAGCATGCCGAGCACTTCACCGCTGAGGACGGTGTCGCCCTCGCCCTTGACGATGTCGCCCATAACGCCGTCAGCCTCAGCCAGGACCTCGAGCACGACCTTGTCGGTCTCGATGTCGACCACCAGCTCGTCACGCTTCACGGCATCGCCAGGCTTCTTGTGCCAGGTCGCAACGGTACCGTCGGCAACGGATTCGGGGAAGGTTGGGGCTTTGATTTCAATAGCCATTGTCGATCCTTATCGATTCTTTGTTGTCTGCCGGAGGCTTAAATGGTGAAAGCATCTTGCAGGAGTTTTTCCTGTTCTTCGGCGTGCTTGGACGGATAACCGCCAGCCGGCGCAGCCGACGCCTCCCGACCAGCGTAGTCGAGATACAGATTCTTTACCGAGTGCTGCGCGATCACGCGGCGCATGTGATGCTGGCTGCAGTACCAGGCGCCCTGGTTCATCGGCTCTTCCTGACACCAGATGACCTTCTTCAGCTTGGTGTACGGCGCAAGGATCTCGCTGAGATCGTCTTCCGGGAACGGATACAGCTGTTCGATACGAATGATGGCTGCCGTCTCGTTGCCCTCGGCCCGACGCTTCTCGAGCAGATCGTAATAGACCTTGCCGCTACACATGATGACACGCTCGACCTTCTTCGGATCAAGGGTATCC
This sequence comes from Pseudomonas sp., assembly GCA_030603065.1. Lineage (GTDB taxonomy): Bacteria > Pseudomonadota > Gammaproteobacteria > Pseudomonadales > Pseudomonadaceae > Halopseudomonas. The sequence goes on along the minus strand of JAUVYN010000002.1, from coordinate 67,020 downwards.
ACTTCCGGGATCACGGTATGGAAGGAACCTTCCGACAGATCTTCCAGGCTGGAGATGGCCAGCTTGTGACGCAGCAGAGACTTGGGCGTGAGCGCGATGAGCGGCTTGCGCAGCGGACGTATCACCTGACGACGCAGCATGTGGTAAACCTGCGCTGGCGTGGTCGGTACGCAGACCTGAATGTTGTGCTCGGCACACAGCTGCAGGAAGCGCTCCAGGCGGGCGGAGGAATGCTCCGGGCCCTGCCCTTCATAGCCATGCGGCAGCAGCATGGTCAAACCACACAGGCGGCCCCACTTGTGCTCGCCGCTGGTAATGAACTGGTCGATCACGACCTGCGCGCCGTTGGCGAAATCACCGAACTGGGCCTCCCAGACAACCAGCGCGTTCGGCGTGGTAGTCGCGTAGCCGTATTCGAAGGCAAGTACCGCCTCTTCGGAAAGCAGCGAGTCGTAGATATCGAACCGCGGCTGGTTCTCCGCCAGGTGCTTGAGAGGCGTGTAGCTCTCGCCGTCCTTCTGGTTGTGCAGTACCGCATGGCGGTGTGAGAAGGTACCACGGCCGACGTCCTGACCGGAAATACGCACCGGATGCCCTTCGTGGAGCAACGTTGCGTAGGCCATCGTCTCGGCGAAACCCCAGTTGAGGGCCAGCGCTCCCGCGGCCATCTTGCGACGATCCTCGAGAATCTTGGCTGTCTGACGCTGAACGACCAGGCCATCCGGCAGGTCCAGCAGGCGGTTGGCCAGATCCTGCAGAGTCTTCAGGTCAAAACGGGTGTCGTGGCGTGCAGTCCACTTGTGGCCCAGGTAAGGCGACCAATCCACGAACGAGCTGCGATCCGGCTCCTTGACCAGGCTCTTTACCACATGGTCACCGTTATCCAGCGCGGTACGGTATTCCTCGATCATGCGCTGGGCATCATCGCTGCCCAGAACGCCAGCCGAGGTCAGGCGTTCCGCGTAGATTTCGCGGGTTGTGGCAAGCTTGCTGATCTTCTCGTACATCAGCGGCTGGGTGCCGGAGGGCTCGTCCGCCTCGTTGTGACCGCGACGACGGTAGCAGACCAGGTCGATGACCACGTCGCGCTTGAACTGCATGCGATAGTCGACGGCAATCTGGGTGACGAACAGCACCGCCTCGGGATCGTCGCCGTTCACGTGCAGGATCGGCGCCTGAATCATCTTGGCAACGTCGGTCGCATACTCGGTGGAGCGCGCGTCTTCCTGCTTGCTGGTGGTGAAGCCGACCTGGTTGTTGACGATGATATGGATGGTCCCGCCGGTCTTGTAGGCCCGGGTCTGGGACATCTGGAAGGTTTCCATGACCACACCCTGACCAGCGAAGGCCGCATCGCCGTGAATGCTGATCGGCAGCACCTTGTCGCCGCTGGTGTCCTTGCGACGGTCCTGACGGGCACGTACCGAGCCTTCGACCACCGGAGACACGATTTCCAGGTGCGACGGATTGAATGCGAGCGCCAGGTGAACCTCGCCACCGGCGGTCATGACGTTGGACGAGAAGCCCTGGTGGTACTTCACATCACCGGAACCCAGGTCGAAGGTCTTCTTGCCTTCGAACTCGTCGAACAGTTCACGCGGGTTCTTGCCCAGCGTATTGACCAGAACGTTCAGGCGACCACGATGGGCCATGCCCAGAACCACTTCCTGAGTGCCGTAGGAGCCGGCGCGCTGGATGATCTCGTCAAGCATGGGGATCAGGCTCTCGGCGCCTTCGGCACCGAAACGCTTGGTTCCGGGGTACTTGGTACCCAGATACTTCTCCAGTCCCTCGGCAGCGGTCAGACGCTCGAGCAGGTGCTTGCGTGCCTCGGCCGAATGCTGGGGACGCCCCCGCACGCTCTCCAGGCGCTGCTGGAACCAGCGGCGCTGCGTGGAGTCGACGATGTGCATGTACTCAGCGCCGAAGGTGGAGCAGTAAGTGGACTGCAGCGCTTCGAGGATCTCGCGCAGGGTGGCTTCTTCCTTGCCGATCTTGAGTTCGCCAGTGCGGAACACGGTATCCAGATCGGCTGCGGTCAGGCCGTAGTCGTCAAGGGTGAGGTCAGCGATCTGTTCCCGAACCCACAGGCCCAGCGGATCGAGCTGCGAAGCCTGATGACCGCGCATACGGAAAGCCTGGATCAGACGCAGTACGTCCACCTGCTTTTTCTCGTGCTCGCTGGATACCTGACCACCTGCGGCGGCCTGTGGCCGACGGCCGCTGCGAGCGAGGGAAAGAAAGTGCTCGCGGATCGTGGAATGGGAAACATCCGAGGCCGAATGGCCGTTTACCTGAGGGAGCTTTTGAAAATAAGTCCGCCACTCCTCGGCAACACTGTTCGGATCGTGCAGATAGAGCTCATAAAGCTCTTCAACATAGGAGGCATTCCCACCGGAAAGATGGGATGTGCTCCACAGCTGCTGCATTTCGCTGTCTGGCATGCTTGGTCACCCTCATAAAGGGGACACCACCTGGCGCAAAGACCATTAATTGGCAATGACGCTGCCATCCGGGCAGAACATGCAGAGAAGGATCGCGGCATTGTCCCTGCCGCTCACCGCATGGCATATCCTGCGAAACCGGAAAATTGCCGGCCCCGACAGATAGTTCGGGTGTTACCCGATTGCCCCTGTTGGTTTAGCTACGTACAAGCCGCGGCTTTGTGGGCTGCGGCTCGATTCAAAATTCTGTCCGGCCACCTGTACGGTGGCCGGCAGGTACAGCATTCAACGCAATGGTGCTACTGATCAGACTCCGCTCAGGTTCCGCTCTGCAGCAGCATGTTACGGATATGACCAATGGCACGAGTCGGGTTCAAACCCTTCGGACAGACGTTCACGCAGTTCATGATCCCGCGGCAGCGGAACACGCTGAACGGGTCATCCAGCGAGGCCAGACGCTCTTCGGTCTTGGTGTCGCGGCTGTCCGCCAGGAAGCGGTAAGCCTGCAACAGACCGGCCGGGCCGATGAACTTGTCCGGGTTCCACCAGAACGAGGGGCAGGAGGTCGAGCAGCAGGCGCACAGAATGCACTCGTACAGACCATCCAGCTTTTCCCGCTCTTCGGGAGTCTGCAAACGTTCGATGGCCGGAGCCGGCGTATCGTTCTGCAGATAGGGCTGCACCTTCTCGTATTGCTTGTAGAAGATGCTCATATCGACCACCAGGTCACGGATGACCGGCAATCCGGGCAACGGACGCAGAACCAGCTTGTTGTTCTTCACCACCGCGGACAGCGGAGTGATGCATGCCAGGCCGTTCTTGCCATTGATGTTCATGCCATCGGAGCCGCATACCCCTTCGCGGCAGGAGCGGCGATAGGCCATGCCCACGTCCTGCTCCTTGACCAACGCGAGCACGTCCAGAACCATGACGTCCTTGCCACCGGTATCAACCTGGAAATCCTGCATGTACGGAGCCTTGTCGGTCTCCGGGTTGTAGCGATAGACACTTACTTGCAACATATCTGTCACCCTTAGTAGGTACGCACTTTAGGTTCAAATGCCGGAACGGTCTTGGGCGCGAAATTGACCGCACGCTTGCCAAGCTGCTTGGTCTCGGGCATGTACAGGCTGTGGCACAGCCAGTTTACGTCGTCCCGATCCTCGTAGTCTTCGCGCGCGTGGGCGCCACGGCTTTCGGTACGGGCCTCGGCGGCGATCGCGGTGGCCTCGGCAACCTCGAGCAGGTTCTGCAGTTCCAGCGCTTCGATACGCGCAGTATTGAACGCCTGGCTCTTGTCATTGATCTTGACGCTGGCGATACGCTCGCGCAGGTCAGCCAGTTGCTTGATGCCTTTCTGCATGTATTCGCCGGTACGGAATACACCGAAGTAGTTCTGCATGCACTGCTGCAGTTCCTTGCGCAGCGGCGCAACGTCTTCACCGGTAGCGCGCTCGTTGAGACCGGACAGGCGCGCCAGGGAGGCGTCGATGTCGGACTCGGAGGCGCCGCGGTACTCGATGCCTTCCTTCAGAGCGCTTTCCAGATGCAGACCGGCAGCACGGCCGAACACGACCAGGTCGAGCAGCGAGTTGCCGCCCAGGCGGTTGGCGCCATGGACCGATACGCAGGCCACTTCGCCTACTGCGAACAGACCTTCGACGATCTTGTCGTTGCCCTGCGCGTCCTGGGTGATCGCCTGGCCATGAATGTTGGTGGCGATGCCGCCCATCATGTAATGGCAAGTCGGAACGACGGGGATCGGCGCAACCACGGGGTCGACATGGGCGAAGGTCTTGGACAGTTCGCAGATGCCCGGCAGACGGCTGTGCAGAACTTCTTCGCCCAGGTGGTCGAGCTTGAGCATCACGTGATCGCCATCGGGACCGCAGCCGTTGCCGGCGATGATTTCCTTGACCATGGAACGGGCTACGACGTCGCGGCCTGCCAGGTCCTTGGCGTTGGGCGCATAACGCTCCATGAAGCGCTCGCCGTGCTTGTTGATCAGATAGCCACCTTCACCACGGCAACCTTCGGTCACCAGGGTGCCCGCGCCGGCGATACCGGTCGGGTGGAACTGCCACATTTCGATATCCTGCACCGGCACGCCAGCGCGCAGAGCCATGCCCACACCGTCGCCGGTGTTGATCAGGGCGTTGGTAGTGGAGGCGTAGATACGGCCAGCACCACCAGTAGCCAGTACGGTGGCCTTGGAACGGATGTAGACGGTCTCGCCGGTCTCGATGCAGATGGCGATGACGCCGACTACCGCACCGTCCTGGTTCTTCACCAGGTCGACCGCATACCACTCATTAAGGAAGGTGGTGTTGTGCTTGACGTTGTTCTGATACAGCGTATGCAGCAGAGCGTGACCGGTACGGTCGGCCGCAGCGCAGGTACGGGCTGCCTGGGTCGGGTTGTCCGGGCCCTTGGACTGGCCGCCGAAGGGGCGCTGATAGATGCGGCCCTGCTCGGTACGGGAGAACGGCAGGCCCATGTGCTCGAGTTCGAAGACGGCCTCGGGGCCTACGGAACACATGTACTCGATCGCGTCCTGGTCACCGATATAGTCGGAGCCCTTGACGGTGTCATACATATGCCAGCGCCAGTCGTCATTCGGATCGGCTGATGCGATTGCACAGGTGATACCGCCCTGCGCCGAAACGGTGTGCGAACGGGTCGGGAATACCTTGGTAACCACGGCGGTCTTGTGACCACCCTGAGCCAGTTGCAGCGCAGCGCGCATGCCGGCGCCGCCGCCACCAATGATGATGGCGTCAAAAGTCAGTGTACGAATGCTAGCCATTTAGATACCCCAAAGAATCTGAACGCCCCAGACAAACAGGACAAACATCAGCAGGCCGCAGGCCGCCTGAAACAGGAAGCGAACGACGGTAGCCGACTTGCCCATGGCCATCGGAGTCAGATAGTCAGTAGAAATGGTCCACATTCCGACCCAGGCATGTACGCTCAGGGCCACAAGCGTAAGCAGACTGAAGATCCGCATCCAGTTCTGGCTGAACAGACCGACCCAGTCCTCGTAGGTAAGGCCCGGATTGGCAAGAAACCAGCCAAGCAGGAAAAGCGTATAGGCTGCGAGCAGAACGGCGGAAACACGCTGCGCCATCCAGTCATAAAGGCCGCTACGAGACAGGTTGGTGACGCTGGTTACCATATCCATACCCCCAGGAGAACAATCAGTACCGCGGAAACGATCAGCACGATCTTCGCGCCGAGCAGCCCGCTCTCGAGCCCTTCACCCACTCCGGCATCCATGAACAGATGGCGAATGCCCGCAACCAGGTGATAAAGCAGGGCGGAAAGAACACCCCACAGGATCAGCTTGGCCAGCGGGTGCTGGAGTAGTGCCCCGACTTGCTCAAAGCCGCTTTCCGAAGACAACGAGCTGTCCAGCAACCAAAGCAGACCTGCAATGGCGATGAACAGAACGACACCCGAAATGCGGTGAGCAATAGACGAATAGGCTGTGACAGGAAGTTTGATTGTCCTGAGGTCCAGGTTGACAGGTCTTTTGCTATTCACGGCTATATTCACACTCATGGCCCCGTGGACAGGGCTGGATTATAGGAAGGTGCACTTGCGTGGGTACCCCAGTGGCCCGCTCAACTGGCGTCTCCGAGGAGACTGAGGGGTCACTTTGCCGGTCAAGGAGTATAGAGACTTGCCCCCTTGATTACAATGCAACCAACTGTTTCCTGAACCGTCTGATGACGCGCGTTTGAGCGCTTATCGCACGGCTTTGCGGCCGTTATGAGAGCTTTTAATCGGGGTGATATCCATACACTATCAGTACAATTGACAAACGGGATTATCACCTTATAGTGATGCGGGCCCTGCGTGGGGGGTCACACTTTCGATACAGCAAAAGGAGGCCATCAATGGCTGACAAAAAGGCGCAGTTGATCATCGAGGGCGCTGCCCCCATCGATCTGCCGGTTTACTCTGGCACTCTCGGTCCGGATGTTGTCGACGTGCGCGGTCTAGGTGGCGAGGGCTACTTCACTTTCGACCCTGGCTTCATGGCCACGTCATCCTGCGAGTCCAAGATCACCTTCATTGATGGCGAGAAAGGTGTACTGCTGCATCGCGGCTATCCGATCGAACAGTTGGCAGAGAAAGCCGACTTCCTCGAAACCTGCTATCTCCTGCTCAAGGGCGAACTGCCCAACGCAGAAGAGAAGACCCGTTTCGACAGCACCATCAAGAACCACACCATGGTTCATGAGCAGCTCAAGACTTTCTTCAACGGCTTCCGCCGCGATGCGCACCCGATGGCTATCATGTGCGGTGTAGTCGGCGCCCTGTCGGCCTTCTATCATGATTCGCTGGACATCAACGATCCGCACCATCGCGAAATTTCCGCGATTCGTCTGATTGCCAAGATGCCGACCCTGGCCGCCATGGTCTACAAGTACTCCATCGGCCAGCCGATGATGTACCCACGCAACAACCTGTCGTATTCGGAAAACTTCCTTCACATGATGTTCAACACACCCTGTGAAGACAAGCCGATCAATCCTGTACTGGCCAAGGCCATGGATCGCATTTTCGTTCTGCATGCCGACCACGAGCAGAACGCTTCCACATCCACCGTGCGTCTGGCAGGCTCTTCCGGCGCCAACCCCTTCGCCTGTATAGCTGCAGGCATTGCGGCACTCTGGGGACCGGCCCACGGCGGCGCCAACGAGGCAGTACTGCGGATGCTGGACGAGATCGGTGACGTCTCGAACATCGACAAGTTCGTAGCCAAGGCCAAGGACAAGAACGACCCGTTCAAGCTCATGGGCTTTGGTCACCGCGTTTACAAGAACTTCGACCCCCGCGCCAAGGTCATGAAGCAGACCTGCGACGAGGTACTGAGTGAGCTCGGCATCGACGATCCGCAGCTCGAGCTGGCCATGAAGCTGGAAGAGATCGCCCGCACCGACCCCTACTTCGTCGAGCGCAATCTGTACCCGAACGTCGATTTCTACTCGGGGATCATCCTCAAGGCGATTGGTATCCCGACCGAAATGTTCACCGTGATCTTCGCCACTGGCCGTACCCCTGGCTGGATCGCGCACTGGAACGAAATGATCAGCATGCCCTACAAGATCGGCCGCCCGCGTCAGTTGTACACCGGCGCAACTCAGCGCGACTATCCGAGCAAGTAAGCCGCATGGCAATGCAAAAAGCCCCGCTTCGGCGGGGCTTTTTGTTTCAGTACGGTGCTGGTTCAGGCGGCGGTTTCATCCTCCAACCAGGACAGAATCATCAACGCCTCATCGGCGCTACGGCCACAGACGACCGGATCGGCCTGGAACGCTGCACAGACCGTTGGCCGTTCGGGCGAGAGGAAAATGCCGCAGCGCCGCGCAGCATCAAGATGGATGCAAGGCACCCCCGCCGGTTTGCCATTGGGCATGCCGGGGATCGGCGATGAAATTGAAGGGGCAATGCAACAGGCACCGCAACCCGCACGACAGGTCATGCTCACGATCCAAGCTCTCTGCTGATCAGGGCAGATTGACGCCTGCCCCCTCGTTATATGTCACTTCACACGATTGAGGCGGGCGATCAGACTGGAAGTATCCCAGCGGCCGCCACCCATGCGCTGAACCTCGGCGTAGAACTGATCGACCAGAGCCGTCACCGGAAGATTGGCTCCATTTCGGCGGGCCTCGTCCAGCACGATACCAAGATCCTTGCGCATCCAGTCCACCGCAAAGCCGAAATCGAACTCACCGGCAATCATGCTGCGATGACGGTGTTCAAGCTGCCAGGATTGAGCAGCGCCCTTGCTGATGACCGCCATTGCCGCCTCCGGATCAATGCCGGACTGCTGCGCAAAATGGAGTCCCTCGGCGAGTCCCTGGATCAGTCCGGCAATGCATACCTGATTGACCATCTTGGTCAACTGGCCAGTGCCAACCTCACCCATGCGGCGAACCATGCGTGCATAGACATTGACAACTGGCCTCGCCAGGTCGAAGACCGCCTCGTCACCCCCGACCATGATGGTCAACTGCCCGCTTACCGCACCCGCCTGACCGCCGGAAACCGGGGCATCGAGAAAACCTACGCCCCTGGCTGCGCAAGCCGCGGCCATCTCCCGTGCCGCGTCGGCCGATGCGGTGGTATGGTCGACGACCACCGCGCCGTTACGCGCCCCGGTCAGCACGCCCTGCTCGGCGGAAATCACCTCCCGCAGGTCGCTGTCGTTGCCGACGCAGACCATGATCAGATCCTGGTCCTTCGCCGCCTCGCCCGGAGTGGGTGCCAGCCGCCCGCCGTGCTCCACGACCCATTGCTCGGCCTTGGCCCGAGTGCGGTTGTACACCGTGAGTTCATGACCGGCGCGCTTCAGATGGCCGGCCATGGGGTATCCCATTACGCCGAGTCCGATAAAAGCAATATTGGCCATGGAGCCTCCCAGGGAAGTTGAAGCGGTGATCGATAATAGCAGCCCGTCGCTGCGAAATCAGCGTCCCGACCGAGCCGGTACTCAGCCATACGGAACCGCTGCCCGCACCGCTGGTCTGGTTTGATCCAGAGTCAGCTGTTACCGTTCTCTGCTCTACCACCCAGAGCCCCTCTGATTCAGACGCGAGATGGACATCCAAAAAGACCCCCTGACGACACCTATTGCGCCATGAGTGAACCCTCCCCTACCGGCGGCATTGCCGGCCTGGCCATCCGCAGGCCGGTTGGCACCCTCGCGATGGCCGCGGTGGTGCTGGTCGTCGGGCTGTTCTCACTATTGCGCCTGCCCATCGACCTGCTGCCGGCCTTCGACTTTCCCGAGGTACAGATTACGGTGAATTACCCCGGCGTCTCGGCCGAGGTCATCGAACAGCAGATCACCCGGGTGCTGGAACGCAATCTTGCCGACACCGAGAATCTTGAGCGAATCAGCAGCCGCGTGAGCGAGGGGCAGACAAACGTCAGCTTGCGCTTTCGCATCGGTACAGACGTGGACCTGGCGCTGCAGGATACCGCCCGCGGCCTGGAGCAGGCCCGTGGACAACTACCGGAAATGGATCCGCCGCGAGTACGCAAATTCAATTCCGGGCGCCAATCCGTGTGGCAGGGCGGCTTCAGTTCTACCGTGCGGAGCGAGGCAGAGGTGACCGACTGGATCGACAACTACCTCGCCCCGCAACTGATCGGGATAGCCGGTGTATCGTCGGTGGAATCGGTGGGCGGCATGGTACGGGAGGTCGAAGTGATCCTCGACCTGCAGCGGCTCCACTCCTATGGCCTGACCCCTGACGATGTGGCCAGAGCGATCGCCGAGGACAACCGCGATCTTGCCATCGGACGGGTGACCTCGAGCCATTTCGACGTCGCAGCCAAGACCGAGGGGTTATTCACTTCCATCGTCCAGATCGAGCGTGTCCAGATCGCCCTGCCGGAAGATCGGGCCGGTGCCGGCCGACATATCGAATTGCAGGACGTCGCCGAGGTGCGTGACGGCAGTCGCAGACAGCGGGTGTTCTCCAGACTGAACGGCACTCCCGCTACCCAGGTTTCGATCTACAAGCTGCCCCAGGCCAACACGGTGGCAGTAGCCGATGAGGTTCGCACCACCCTGGCGCGCCTCGAGCGGGCAGGATTCATTCCCCAGGACATTCACTTCGAGGCCACCCGCGACTCGGCGTTCTTCATTCGCGGAGCCATCTCCAGCGTGGGCATGGCCGCACTGCTCGGCGGTTCCCTGGCGATGCTCATGGTTCTGGCGTTCCTGGGTAGCCTGCGCAAGGGACTGGTCATCGGACTGTCCATTCCCCTTGCGCTCATGGCAACTTTCAGCCTCATGGCCTCCGCCAGTCTGACGCTGAACATCATGAGTCTCGGCGGCCTTGCACTGGGGGTAGGACTGCTCCTCGACAACGCCATCGTGATGCTCGAGAACATCTACCGACACCGGGAGCAACTCGGCAAGGACGCTGACACTGCAGCGCGCGAGGGTGCTGCGGAGGTGGTCTCGGCAATAACTGCAGGAACGCTGACCAACCTGGCCGCAGTTATACCTTTCCTTCTGGTAGGCGGCGTCGCCTCGCTGGTCTTCCAGGAAATGATTCTGACCATTGGCTTTGCCATCATCGCCACACTCATCGCAGCCCTTACGCTGGTACCATCGCTGGCTGCCCTGCTCAGCCGCCTTCGCGCCTCCAGCGGGCTCGCCAACAGCCGGCCGATCCGTTCATTCAACGGCCGGGTCGCTCGCCTCGCCCAGAGTTACCGGGCTGTTCTGCCAAAGGTCCTACGCTGGCGTTGGGCAGTGATTGGCGCTGCCGCAGCGGCCTTTGTCGGGGCGCTCTGGCTGTTTGGCGAACTGGGCAACGAGTTCCTGCCGCAAATGGACGATGGCTCCCTGCACATCTTCACCCGCCTCCCCCCGGGCTCGCCACCCGAACAGACTCAGGCCTACGCACGTCAGGTCGAAGCCCTGCTACTGGAGCGCGACCATGTGCAGAATCTGTTCACCCTCGCCGGCGGGGCACTCTGGGGAGGCGTGGTCAGCGAGGAGGCGGCGACCAGCATTTTCGTTATTCAACTGACCCCCGCGGCCGCACGCCCGGACATGCCCGCGGGCCTCTGGCTGTCAGAAGCACAGCGAGCGGTCCGCGAACTCGAGCTGCCGGGGATGCGCGTATTCGGCATGCCACCGCGCATCCACGCCCTGCGTTTCACCGCACAGGGCAACGATTTCGAGATCGGCATCACCGGTCCGGACCTGAAAGTCCTGCATGAACTGGGTAATGAAATTGCCCTGCGGCTGGAAGGAATACCGGGACTCGAAGGCGTCGACGGGGGCAGTGACAGCCGCAGCCCACTGCTCCGAGCCTACGTCGACCGCCGAAGGGCCGCCGAAGCCGGCCTACGCATCGAGGATGTAGGCACTGCGCTGCGGAACGCGGTGGAAGGCCAGGTCCCGACCCGGTTCATCGAATCGAATCAGGAGTACGACCTCCGTGTCCGCTACCCCTACCAGGCCATAACCGGCCCGGAAACGCTCGGTGACATTCAGCTCATCGCGGACGGATTTACGCCAGTACTGCTACGTGACCTGGTCCGCTTCGAACTCGGCGAAGGTCCGGCGCGTATCTCCCGTGAAAATCAGAGCCGAATCGTGCGCGTCACCGGTGAACTGAACACTGCCATCGCAGACGTGGCCTCGGTCATGGCCGAGGTAGACGCCCGGCTTGCCGATCTGCCGATTCCAGACAGATACAGTCTCATCTACGGTGGCCAGTGGGAGACCATTCAGGAAACCAACCGGGAGACGCTGGCAATGATCCTCATGGCGACCTTCCTGGTGTTCGTCGTGCTTGCCGTACAATACGAGCGACTAACCAACCCGCTGGTGATCATGCTTGCCGCGCCACTGGCACTGGTCGGCGTGAGCATTATGCTCTGGGCCACCGATACGCCCGTTTCCGCACCGGCCCTGATCGGTCTCATCCTGCTGGTTGGCATCGTGGTCAACAATGCCATTTTGCTGGTGGAGTACATGGAACGTGGCCGGCGTGAAGAAGGGCTCGCGCTGGAAGAGGCAATCATCAGGGCCGGGGAGGTTCGGCTGCGCCCGATCCTCATGACGACCCTCACCACTCTGCTCGGCATGCTGCCACTGGCTGCAGGACTGGGCGACGGCGGAGAAATGCTGCGACCCCTGGCTCTGACTGTGGTCGGCGGGTTGATGGTGTCGATGCTGCTGACTCTGTTCGTGATCCCCTGCCTGTATCTTGTTGGCAGCCGTACGGCTGAACGCATTGCGAACTCCCTGACAGGAGCAGCGTGACACCTTTTGCGACAGATGCCCGGGGCAAGAATGGCAGTGAAGTACCCCCTGCTTCGCCCCGGCCCGTTAACATGAAAGGCCCGCGCCGGCCCCGCCGAGTCGCGCGCCGCTGATCAAGGTTCGAATTGAATGTACGAGGCACCCCGTATCGTCCGACCTCTGCTCGCCGCTGCCCTGGCCTTCTTTCTGGCCGCCTGCAGCACGGAATCCGAGCCGACCGCAAGCCAGCGGCCAGCAACTCCGGTGGCCGCCTTCGAGGCACAAACCCGCGACCTGTCGCGCCCCCTGCGCCTGGCCGCGCCGGTAGAGCCGCGCAGCCTGATTCGGCTGGCAGCGCGGACCGAAGGCACAGTGCGTGAGGTGCTGCAGGAGGAAGGTGCTCAGGTCACCCGTGGTCAGCTACTCGCCCGCCTGGATGTCAGTGAAGCCGAAGCGGAGTTGCAGCGCACCGAGGCAGAGCTGGCCTCGGCCCGCCTGGACTACGAGCGGGCGGTCGAGTTGCGTCGTCGGGGAGTAGCTACCGAACTGGAGTTCCAGACCGCCCGAGTCGCCATGGAGGTTGCCGAAAGCCACCGCGCGCTTTGGGCCAGTCGTGCCGCCTACGGTCGCGTAGAGGCGCCGCAGAGCAGCACAGTGGTGGCCCGCCACATCGAACCTGGCGAAGCAGTGCAGTCCCAGGACACTCTGTTCGAGCTCGCCGATCTGCAGCAACTGGTGCTGCGCCTGGGTGTGTCGGAGATGGATGTGGTCCATCTTGCGCCCGACCAGACCATCCCTCTGCGTTTCGATGCGTTACCCGAACTCGCGCTCGAAGGTCGGATACGGCGTATCTTCCCTGCGGCGCAGGGCACCAGCCGCCTGACCAGTGTGGAAGTCAGTCTTCCTGAAGGCGCCTATGAACAAGGGGTGCGGCCCGGCTTTCTGGCGCGAATCGATACCCGCATCGACCTGCGACCGGATACCCTCGTGGTGCCCTCCGCCGCACTTGGCAACGACGCCGAAGGGCACTACCTGTACCTGATCGAAGATGACCGATTGCGGCGCCGAGCCGTCGAAATCGGCATAGTGCGCGGGCGCTGGACCCAGATCACCGCCGGACTCGCCGAAGGCGAGCTGATCCTTGCCAGCAATCCGATCGATATGTCCGACGATCAGGCCGTACGGGTGGTGACGCTGCATGAGTGACCTCGCGCGATGAGTGTACGTGGCGGCATCGCCGGGCTTGCAATAAGCCGGCCGGTCGGCACCCTGGCACTGGCCTCGGTGGTGCTGGTAATCGGGCTGTATTTTCTCCAGCGTCTACCGATCGACCTTCTGCCCGCCATCGACTATCCACAGATTCGCGTCACGGTTAACCAGCCTGGCGTGTCGGCGGAAGTTCTCGAAGAACAGGTCACACGGGTCCTGGAACGCAATCTGGCCGATACCGAGAATCTCAGGCTGATCAGTAGCCGCGTCGAAGACAGCCGCACCGACGTGGACCTGACCTTCGAATTTGGAACCAACCTCGATCTGGCGCTGCAGGACACCGCCCGTGGCCTGGAGCAGGCCAGAGCACTGCTACCGGACATGGATCCACCCCGAGTGCGCAAGTTCGATCCCGGGCAACAGGCCATCTGGCAGGGCGGCTTCAGCTCCACCGTGCGCAGCGAGGCGGCGGTCAACGACTGGATCGAGAATACCCTGACGCCACAACTGATCAGCATTCCTGGCGTGTCTTCCGTGGAATCCGCAGGGGGAATGGTTCGCGAGATAGAGGTCATCGTCGACCCGGATCGCCTGCACTCCTACGGCATAAGCCTGCAACAGGTCAGCGATACCCTGGCTCGGGAAAACCGTGACATGGCAATCGGCCGTATCACCTCGGATCATTTCGACGTGGCCGGCAAAACCGAGGGGCTGTTCACTTCACTCGAACAGATCGAGGACGTCCTGCTGCCATTGCCGCGCGAAGTGTCGTCCTTCGGACGCAACATCCGTCTCGCCGACGTGGCCGAGGTGCGCGACGGCCACCGTAGGCAGCGGGTGTTCGCGCGGCTGGACGGTACGCCCGCGGCGCAGGTCTCGGTCTACAAACTTCCGGACGCCAACACCGTAGCGGTAGCCGATGAGGTCCGCCGTACCCTGGAGCGCCTGCAACGCTCCGGATTCATTCCGGCCGACATAAGCTTCCAGCCAACCCAGGACCCGACATTCTTTATCCGGGGCGCGCTGTCCAGCGTCAGCTCGGCGGCAATGCTCGGTGGAACCCTGGCGATGCTGATGGTGCTGATGTTCCTCGGCAGCCTGCGCAAGGGGTTCGTGATCGGCATCTCCATCCCCATCGCAGTAATGGCCACCTTCAGCCTGATGGGTATGGGCGGACTGACGCTCAACATCATGAGCCTGGGCGGATTGGCGCTTGGCGTCGGCCTGCTGCTGGATAATGCCATCGTGATGCTGGAGAACATCTACCGGCATCGCGACGATCTCGGCAAATCGCCGGACCAGGCCGCGCGCGACGGCGCGGCCGAAGTGGTCTCGGCGATCACCGCGGGCACCTTCACCAATCTGGCCGCAGTGCTGCCCTTCCTGCTGGTGAGCGGCGTGGCGGCACTGGTATTCAACGAGATGATCCTGACCATCGCCTTTGCAATTATTGCGACCCTGGCAGCCGCGCTGACCCTGGTGCCGACACTGGCCGCTCTTACAGGCAGGCTGGCCGGTGGCAGTGGACTGGGCAGGAGCCTGCCTGTCCGCTTTTTTGGTCGAATGGTCGACACGCTGCGCGCCATCTACGCTCGAACCCTGCCCCGACTCCTGGACCTGCGCTGGCTGGTGCTCGGTATCGCCGCCCTGACATTGGGCGGCGCGGCCTGGCTGTTCACCCAACTCGGTAGCGAGTTCCTGCCACAGATGGACGACGGCGCGGTGCAGATACGTATCACGCTACCGGCCGGCACGCCGCCGGAACAGGCACAGGATCAGGCGCGGCAAGTCGAACAGATGCTGCTGAGCCGCGAGCATGTGCAGAACGTGTTTTCGCTGGTCGGCGGTGCGCTCTGGGGCGGAATCGTAAGTGAGCGGGCTGGCTCGCTGATGTTTCTGATACAGCTCACGCCCTCGAGCGAGCGCCCGGACATGCCGGCAGGCATCTGGATCGCTGACGCCCAGCGCGAAGTAAGGGAAATGGATTTGCCCGGCGCGCGGGTCTTCGCGCGTCCACCACAGCTGCGGGGTCTGCGTTTCACCAACGAAGGCAACGACCTCGAGATCGGTATAACCGGGCCGGACCTGAAGGTGTTGCAGGAGCTGGGCAACCAGATCGCCGAGCGCTTACAGGGCATTCCGGGGCTGCAGGGGATCGACAGCGGCAGCGAGGATCAGGCTCCGTTGCTGCGCCTTTTCGTCGACCGTCAGCGTGCTGCCCAGTACGACCTGCGTGTCGGCGATATCGGCCAGGCGATGCGCGATGCGGTTGATGGCGCCGTACCGACTCGCTACATCGATGCCAATCAGGAGTACGACCTGCGCGTGCGTCTCCCCTACCCGCTCACCGAAGACGCCGACGCCCTGGGCAGCCTGATGCTTCTGCGCGATGCCGATCAGGGCCCGGTACGGATAAGGGACGTAGCCAGCCTGGAGCTGGGGGAAGGGCCCTCGACCATCTACCGCGAGAACCAGAGCCGGATCGTGCGCGTGGTCGGCGATATCAACACCGCTGTGGCCGACGTAGGTTCGGTGATGGCCGAGGTCGAGGCGCGCCTGGCTGACCTGCCGATCCCGGATCGTTACAGCCTGTTATATGGGGGGCAGTGGGAAACCATCCAGGACACCAACCGCGAGATCGGCCTGGTGGTACTGCTATCGATCTTTCTGGTGTTCGTGGTTCTGGCGGTGCAATACGAGCGATTGAGCAACCCGCTGATCATCATGGCTGCCGCCCCCCTATCGCTGGTTGGCGTCAGCCTGCTGCTGTGGGCCACCGGCACACCGGTCTCCGCGCCGGTGCTGATCGGCCTTATTCTGCTGATCGGGATCGTGGTCAACAACGCGATTCTTCTCGTGGAATACATCGAAATCGGTCGGCGTGATCAGGGGCTTGCCATCCGGGACGCAATCGTCCGCGCCGGCCATGTGCGCCTGCGACCCATTCTGATGACCACTCTGACCACGGTGCTGGGCATGCTTCCGCTGGCCATAGGCATGGGTGAAGGCGCCGAAATCATGCGGCCGCTGGCACTCACCGTGGTCGGTGGACTGATGTTCTCCATGCTGCTGACGCTGATCGTAGTGCCTTGCCTGTATCTGATCATTAATGGCATCGCCGAGCGCTTCACTGCAAGACTGACGGGGCGACCGCAAGCGGCCTGAGCACAGTTGCCGGCGGTCTTGATCGCTCGGCATAATGTGCGCCCTCATACCCCCTTTCAGGAGTTGCAGATGTTCAAGATCAATCAGTATTTCGACGGCAAGGTCGCTTCCATCGCCTTCGACCAGCCCAAGGGCGCTGCGACCGTTGGCGTCATGGCGCCGGGGGAGTATGAATTCGGCACCAGTCAGCTGGAAATCATGCACGTGGTGTTCGGCACACTGACCGTCAAGCTGCCGGGTAGCGAACAATGGAACGATTATCCGGCCGGCAGCCAGTTCGAAGTGCCCGCCAACAGCCGCTTCAACCTCAAGGTCGCACAGGACACCGCCTACCTCTGCGAATACCGCTGAAAGTCATCAGCGGTATTCGATGCCCGCGTCGTCTGCCTTCAGGCGCCGCCGGGCGTCAGCCCCCTTCCGTAATTCTCGATGAAGATCGGCGGCATCCGCCGCGGTTTGCCGGTACTCAGTTCGATGCAGGCAAAGGTCGTGCGTGCGCGCAGCAGCGTCGCCTGGTCGGAGTCACGGATCAGCTGAAAGTGCCGGGTCATACGCAGTTTCTGGTCCCAGTGAATGATCCAGGTAGCCATGGTTAGCTCATCACCCTCGTAGGCCGCGCCCAGATAGTCGATCTCGTGACGGACCACCGCCATGGCCCGGTCCAGCTCCCGGTACTCGTCCAGACCCAGCCCCAGTGAACGAGAATGCTCCCAGGCGCAGCGTTCCAGCCAGCGCACGTACACCGTATTGTTGGCGTGGCCCAGCGCGTCGATATCTTCCGCCGCAACGCGAATGTCGTAGGTAAAGGGGTTTTCTAGATCCCAGTTCACCGGTTGGCTCCTTGGCTTCGATGTGCGAGGGCGAAGCATACCACCGCAATTGCGAACGGCATCGCTGGCTGGCCCGATTTTGTTCCCCAGCGGCTAGACTGCAAGGATCATCGTCAAGGAAACCGCTCCATGTTCAAGCACCTGCATTTCCCGATTCTGGTCATCAACGCGCATGCCGGCCGCCATGACGTAGCAGGCGCGCAGCTCGAGGAGCTGTTCCGCGCACTGCGTCAGGAAGGTTTTGAGGTGCTGCCAACCCCATCCATCGAAGAGGGCCGCCTGATTGCGGAAGCACACCGTGGGCTTTCGTGCATTCTGTTTACGGCAGATCTCGAACGCGATCTAGCGCCCGTCCGCGCGCTCTTCCTCGCAGCCCACTCGCGCTCGCCCGAGCTGCCGATCATGGCGCTAAGCACCCGTCAGCATCTGGATAATGCCCACCTTGTCGAACTACGTGATCTGCACCAGTTGCGCGGCATCATCTACCTGTTCGAGGACACCATCCCCTTCATTGCCGGCCAGATCGCCCGCACGGCCCGTTCCTACCTCGATCAGCTGCTACCCCCCTTTGTCAAGGCGCTGCTCGACTACACCGCACAGGCCAGCTATTCATGGCATTCGCCGGGGCACGGGGGCGGCGTGGCCTTTCGCAAGAGCCCGGTCGGACGGGCGTTCCATGACTTCTTCGGGGAAAACACCCTGCGCTCGGATCTCTCGGTGTCGGTACCGGGACTGGGTTCGCTGCTCGACCACAACGGGCCGATTTCCGCTGCCGAAGCCAATACCGCACGCACCTTCGGCGCGGACCACAGCTTCTACGTGGTCAACGGGACCTCAACCGCCAACAAGATCATCTGGCACGCTTACGTAACCCGTGACGACGTGGTGCTGGTGGATCGCAACTGCCACAAATCGATCCTCCACGCGATCATCATGACCGGTGCGATTCCGATCTATCTGACAGGGTCGCGCAACGACTACGGCATCATCGGGCCGATCAGCCTGGAATCACTGTCCCCCGAAGCGCTGCGCCAGCAGATGGCCACGCATCCGCTACTGAAGGGGCGCGAACCACGCATTCGCCTGGCAGTGCTGACCAATTCCACCTACGACGGGCTGTGCTACAACGCCGAGTTGATCAAGGACGTTCTGGAAGATGCGGTTGATATCCTGCATTTCGACGAGGCCTGGTACGCCTACGCCGCCTTCCACGAGTTCTATGCCGGCCGCCACGGCATGGGCCGCGGCCGCGGCTTTCCCCGCGCCCGGCATCCGCTGGTGTTCGCTACGCAGTCGCCTCACAAGGTGCTCGCCGCCCTTTCCCAGGCGTCAATCATCCTGGCCGAGGACAGCGACCAGCAAATGCTCGACCACGCGCGCTTCAACGAAGCCTTCATGATGCACACCTCGACTTCTCCGCATTACGGCATCATCGCGTCGATCGACGTGGCGACCGGGATGATGGCAGGCGAACCAGGCCGCTCCCTGGTGCAGGAAACCCTGGACGAAGCGCTCTCGTTCCGTTTGGCCATGCAGCAGACCGCGGAACGACTGGATGAAGACGAATGGTGGTTCGATGTCTGGGAGCCGGGCGAAGCCCTGGAGCCTGAAGCCCTCAAGCCGGAAGACTGGACTCTGGACGATGGTGCCGAGTGGCACGGCTTTGGTGCCATGGCGGAGGATTACGCCCTGCTCGACCCGATCAAGGTCACTCTGCTGACGCCGGGCGTAGAGGAGCATGGGCGACTCGGCAAGAGCGGCATTCCCGCCGCGGTGGTCACCCGCTTTCTGGCCGAGCGGGGGCTGGTGGTGGAGAAAACCGGCCTGTACTCCTTTCTGATCCTTTTCTCCCTTGGCATCACCAAGGGTAAGTGGAGCACACTGCTGGCCGAGCTACAGGAGTTCAAGCGGCTCTATGACACCAACGCCCCACTCGAGCGCACCCTGCCGGTAATTGCCCGTAGCGGTCACTACCCAGGGCTTGGCCTGCGCGATCTGTGCCAGAACCTGCATCGCTTCTACCGCGAGCAAAAGATGGTCAGGACCCTGCGACAGATCTACACCGAGCTACCTGAAATGGTTCTGCGCCCTGCCGATGCCTACCAGCAGATGGTTCGCGGCGAAGTTGAAATCGTGCCGGCCGCCGAACTCGCCGGACGTATCAGCGCAGTCATGCTGGTGCCCTATCCGCCAGGCATACCGGTGATAATGCCGGGCGAGCGCTTTCCGGAGGCGCCATCGGCCATCGCCACCTACCTCCAGATAGCCCTTGAGCAGGATCGCGCCTTTCCTGGCTTTGAAACCGACATACATGGACTCAGACGTACCGACGCCGGGTTTGGCGTGGATTGCCTCAAGCAGTGACCGTTCATCGCCGCAAGACCGATTGTAATCCTTTGGTCATGTGTTACCCCAACCATGGAACCAGGCCCGCCTGCACACGCAGGCGGGCTGCCAAACGGGCTGGAAGATGGTGACAAACGGCCAGGGACTTTCGGAACCAAATTGCCAGCACCTCGATCTATAGCATGTCCCGCACACTGGATGTTGCAGCGCAGCTGTGCAAGCACATGGCATGCAGTAAAAAAGGAGCAGTGCAATGAACTATCGAACGCTGAACGACCTTTCGTTTCTGGTTAACCGTTGCGCAAGCAAACTACCCCGAGACATCGACCTGGTCGTCGGAGTGACGCGAAGCGGAATGCTGGCCGCAAGCATGATCGCCCTCAAACTCAACCTCCCCTTATCTGACCTTCGCGCCTTCGAACGCAATGAAGATGTCGATCATCAGGAAACCATTCCTCAGTCCGCCCACCCCCTGCACAAGCCCCAGGCAGCGAAGAAGGTTCTGCTGGTAGATGACACCATGGACACCGGAGCCACCATGACGGCCGCCATGCAGCGCATCGACAGATGCTATGAGGGTGAGGTGGTTACGCTAGCGGCGTTCGTCGTACCTGAGGCCCAAGGCCGGGTGGATGCGTTTCTTGAGGCGGTGCCGCAGCCGCGCTTTTTCGAATGGAATATCATGCACCACGAGATCATCGGCCACGCCTGCCTGGACATCGACGGCGTGCTCTGTGAAGACCCGACCGAAGACGAAAATGACGACGGGGAGCGCTACATCAAGTTCCTTCAGACCGCAGCGCCTCTGCACATTCCGACAACCCACGCGGCCCATCTGGTAACCAGTCGGCTGGAGAAGTATCGCAAGGAAACCGAAGAATGGCTCGAGCGCCACGGCGTCCGCTACGGGCAACTGCACATGCTCGATCTGCCTTCCGCTGCCGAACGACGTCGCCTGAACGCCCACCACAAGCGCAAGGCGGAGGTCTACAAAAACGATCCGAATGCGATGCTGTTCATCGAGAGCGAAAAGCGCCAGGCGCTGGAGATTCTCGAGTACGCCAAAAAACCGGTGTTCTGTATCGAAACCAACCAGATGTACGTGCCAGGCATGCCAGTCAGCGCCCTGGAGCGCCGTCGCGAGCAGCCCCGGACCGGCTTTGGCATCAAGCGTCGTCTGACCGAAGGCACTCGCAAACTGCTGGGGCGTACCATGCTGTTGCCGCGAGGTGCCTGAGGGCAGCCGCTACAATGAAAAAAGGCCGGCATCAGAAGATGCCGGCCTTTTTGTTGGTGGAGCTAAGCGGGATCGAACCGCTGACCTCCTGCATGCCATGCAGGCGCTCTCCCAGCTGAGCTATAGCCCCGTGGTCTCGCGACCACCCGACAGTCAGACCGTCGGGGTAAAGATGGCGTCCCCTAGGGGACTCGAACCCCTGTTACCGCCGTGAAAGGGCGGTGTCCTAGGCCACTAGACGAAGGGGACGCAAACCCTTCTATGCGTTCGAGGCTGGGGCCTCTTGGCATCAGTGTAAAACAGGCCATCGCAGTGCAACGGCCAAAAAACTTGGTGGAGCTAAGCGGGATCGAACCGCTGACCTCCTGCATGCCATGCAGGCGCTCTCCCAGCTGAGCTATAGCCCCGTCGTGATGACGGGGCGCATATTAGGTCCAAGGCCCGAGGCTGTCAACAGAATTTTCCATAAAACAGCGACTTAAGTGACAGCTGGGGTCAGATCTCTTCGAGCAGCTTCTCCCAGGCCTTGGTTTCCTTTTTCGAGGTACCACCCAGCAGTTCGAGCGCCTGGCGCAGCCGATAACGGGTCAGATCCGGGCCGAGATGAGCCATGGCATCGAGCACCGAGACCGAACTGGCCTGTCCGGTGACCGCAGCAAATAGCAACGGCATCAGATCACGCAGTTTGAGGCCCAGATGCTCGGCGACACGCTGGATGGTCATCGTGATCAGGTCCTTTTCCCAGCGTCGCAGCCCCTCCAGCTTCCACAACAGCAACTGCATCGCCTTGCGCACTTCATCAGGCTGCAGCTTCTTGTGTTCGAAAAGCGCCGGCGCGGGGTCTACCTTGCCGGTCAGGAAGAACCCTGCCAGCGGGACCAGGTCGCTGAAGGTCTCAACCCGAGCCTGCACCAGCGAGACCATCGGCCGCAGGTATTCGGGGTTCAGCGCCCAGGCCTGTACCGCATCGACGAACTGCTCTTCGGAGAGCTCGCGGATCCATAGGCCGTTGAGCCAGGCAAGCTTCTCAACATCGAAGATCGGACCGCCCAGGGAGACGCGCTGAATATCGAAATGCTCGACCATCTCCGCCAGGGTGAACTTCTCGCGCTCATCCGGCATCGACCAGCCCATTCGCCCCAGATAGTTAAGCAAGGCCTGCGGCAGGTAGCCCATGCGCTGATAGAAGGTGATGCTGGTCGGGTTCTTTCGTTTGGACAGTTTGCTCTTGTCCGGATTGCGCAGCAGCGGCATGTGGCACAGTTGCGGCATATCCCAGCCGAAATACTGGTAGAGCAGCATGTGCTTGGGCGCGGAGTTGATCCACTCCTCGCCGCGCAGCACGTGGGTGATGCCCATCAGATGATCGTCAACCACGTTGGCAAGGTGATAGGTGGGCAGACCGTCGGCCTTCATCAGCACCTGCATGTCGACCTGCTCCCAGGGGATCTCGATGTCCCCACGGAGCATATCCTGAACGGTGCAGACGCCCTCACTCGGCACCTTCATACGCACCACATGGGGCTCACCTGCGGCGACCCGCTCAGCCACCTCGGCTTCGCTCAGATGCAGGCAGTGCCCGTCATAGCCGGGCGTCTGCTTGTTGGCCATCTGCTCGGCACGCAGTGCATCGAGACGCTCGGCACTGCAGAAACAGCGAAACGCATGCCCCGAAGAAATCAGCTGTTCGCTGTGCTGGTGATAGATGGCGCTGCGCTCGCTCTGCCGGTACGGGCCATGAGGGCCGCCGACATCCGGCCCCTCGTCCCATTCCAGCCCCAGCCAGCGCAGCGAGTCGAGAATCTGTTGCTCGGACTCCGCACTCGAGCGCACCTGATCGGTATCCTCGATCCGCAGGATGAATTGCCCCCCATGCTGACGGGCGAAACACTGGTTGAACAAAGCGATGTAGGCGGTCCCTACATGGGGATCACCGGTGGGTGACGGGGCGATGCGCGTACGAACGGTCATGAACTCTCTCATCAAGGGCGCAGGCCACTGCCGGCCTGCGAGCTACAGAATCGTGGAGTTTATCAGCGCTTCACTCTCGTTCTCTACTGCCAGCTCCTGCAGGCGGGCTTCCAGACTCTCGATCATGAAGTCGATGAAAGCTTTCACCTTCATCGCCTGAAAACGCCGGGAAGGATACAGCGCATAGAGCTCACTGGAGGGCAGCGTTGCGTTTTCCAGCACTCTACACAGCGTGCCATCAAGCAGATTCTGCTGGGCAATGAAAGCGGGGACGTTGGCGATGCCTGCACCAACCAGAGCGGCTTCCCTAGCCAGCGTAATATTGTTGACGGTGAGGACCGGGTTGACCAGGACGCTGACATGCGGATCGACGAAGTGCCATTTGCGCCCGCTATCCATGATCTGAATACAGCGGTGATCGGCCAGGTCTTCGGGCCGCCGGGGCACCCCGTGCTGTGCCAGGTAGTCCGGGCTGGCGAACAGCTGCCGCGGGCTACTCATCATAGGCCTGGCCACCAGGCTGGAATCCTGCGGCCGGCCGCGGTGAATCACAACGTCCACGCCCTCTTCGACCGGATCGACCGTCCGCGTGGTCAGCTCCACCTCGACCTGAATAGCCGGGTAGCGCCGCATGAATTCCCCGACCACGCCGCCAAGAAACAGCTGGCCAAATTCGATCGGTGAGCTGATGCGAAGCAGCCCGGTCGGCTCCTTCTGCAATTGCATGATCGCCTGCTCGGCCTCGGCGAACTCCTGCATGATCTGCCGGCAACGCTCGTAGTAGGCCTGGCCGACCTCGGTCAGGCGCAGCTTGCGGGTAGTGCGGTTCAGAAGCCGAACCCCGAGGCGCTCCTCGAGCTGAGCGATACGCCGACTTACCGTGGACTTCTGCATGTTCAGAGTCAGCGCCGCACTGGTGAAACTGTGGCACTCGACTACACGGGTGAAGATCAGTGCGTCATCCAAGCCCATTTCTACTGTTCCTGTCATGCAACAAAGTGTGCGGATTCTACCCCCTCCGCGCCTCAGTGCGACAGTGCTAGAGTGGCGGTCATTACAATAATCGAGGAAAAGGAATGTCGGCCAGAGTCCGGACGCGTCTTCTACTGTTTTTTCTGCTGGTCGGGCTCGCTGGGGCAGGTTTTTTTGCCCATTGGTGGTTGCTGGGCCGTTTCCTCGAATCCACCGATAACGCCTATGTGCAGGCGGACATCGTCCGGGTCGGCAGTCAGCTTGCGGCCCAGGTCACCGAAGTGCTGGTTGCAGACAACCAGCAGGTGGAAAGCGGGACCGTCATGGTCCGCCTGGATGACCGGGATTTTCGTGTCGCACTCGCCCAGGCCAAAGCCAATCTTGCCAATCGGGAAGCGGAGCGGGCCGAGGCGCGTAGCCGTCTGGCCCAGCAGGACAGCCTTATAGAGGCGGCGCATGCCGACGTCGAGGCAAGGCAGGCCGAACACCGGCGGATCGAGCTCGACATCCAGCGCATTACCCCCCTGCGACAGTCCGGCTACGCTTCCGAGGAGCAGCTAAGCAACTTCCGCGCTCAGTTGGCTGTCGCTCGTGCGCATATCCGCCGGGCGGAAGCCGACCTGACCACGCAAAAGCTGGTCAAGGCGACACTGGAGGCCGATCTGGAGCGCTTCGCAGCGCTGATAATGTCCGCCCAGGCGGATGTCGACCAGGCGGAACTCGCGCTGGAGCGCACGGTAATCCGCGCGCCAGTGGCAGGACGAGTGGGCCAGCGCAGCGTACGTCCAGGCGCCAATGTGCAAGCCGGTACTGCATTGCTGGCGATCGTGCCTGATCGAGGACTCTGGGTACAGGCTAACTTCAAGGAAACCCAGATTCGCGGGCTGCGCCCAGGACAGCGGGTGCGCCTGCTGTTCGACAGCTTCCCGGGAGAACCGGTAGAAGGTCATATCGACAGCCTTTTCCCTGCTTCGGGTGCGCAGTTCAGCCTGTTGCCTCCGGAAAATGCTACCGGCAATTTCACCAAGGTCGTACAACGCATTCCGGCACGTATCCTGGTCGACGAAAGCCATCCCTTGAGCAGTCAGCTGCGGCCCGGGATGTCGGTGGCCGTGCGAGTCGATCTGCGTGACTGAAAGCACCGCGTCCCCCAACGGCGGTCCACAGCCTCAGGCCATTCCGCCGCCCAGCCTGCGCGACTGGATCGCCATCTGGAGCGCCATTCTCGGCGCCTTCATGGCGATCCTCGACATCCAGATCATCAATTCGTCGCTGAAGGATATTCAGGGTGCGCTATCAGCCACCATAGAAGAGGGATCCTGGATCTCCACCTCCTACCTGGTAGCTGAGATCATCATCATCCCTCTCGCCGCGTGGCTCACTACGGTATTCTCGCCGCGGCGCTTCGCGGTCGGCGTGTCGGCGCTCTTCGTCATTGCCTCGCTGCTCTGCTCCATGGCGTGGAGCCTGGAGAGCATGATCGTCTTCAGGGTACTCCAGGGGCTGGCCGGCGGCGCCCTGATTCCTTTCGCCTTCACGCTGATCCTCACCAAGCTCCCGCTGTCCGACCGCCCCCGCGGGATGGCCCTGTTCGCCGTAACCGCGGTGTTCGCGCCATCGATAGGTCCGACCATTGGCGGCTGGCTGACGGAAAACTTCGGCTGGGAATACATCTTCTACATCAACGTACTGCCCGGCATCCTGATGATCGCCGGCCTGCTGTACGGCCTGGAGCGTCAGCCGCCGCAATGGGCACTTCTGCGCAAGGGCGATTATGCCGGCATACTCACCATGGCACTCGGTCTGGGCTGCCTGCAGGTGTTTCTGGAAGAAGGTCATCGTGAGGACTGGCTTGAGTCCCGGGCCATGGTCGCCCTTGGCGTCATCGCGCTGGTAAGCCTGATTACCTTCGTCATTCTGCAGCTCTCGCGTGACAACCCGCTGCTCAACCTGCGGCTGTTCAAGGAGCGCAACTTTCTGCTTGGCAGCTTCGCCAACATCGGCCTCGGTGTCGGCCTGTATGGCACCATCTTCGTATTGCCCGTGTATCTGGCGCAGGTTCAAGGCTATAACGCGCTGCAGATCGGTCAGGTCATCATGTGGATGGGGTTGCCACAGCTACTCATCATCCCGTTGGTTCCGATCCTGATGCGTTTCGTCGATGCACGGCTGATTTGCGCGGCGGGCTTTTTCCTGTTCGCTACCGCGAGCTTTCTTAGCGGCAATCTCAGTCCTGACTTCGCCGGCGATCAGTTCTTCGGCGTACTGCTGTTCCGCGCCCTTGGCCAGCCGATGATCCTGGTGCCCCTCTCGATCCTGGCCACTGCGATGATTGCACCTAGTCAGGCGGGCTCTGCCTCGAGCCTGTACAACGTCATCCGCAACCTCGGCGGGGCGGTAGGCATTGCGGCCCTGGCGACCATTCTGGACAGTCGCGCCAAACACTACTTCGATCTGCTACGGGTTCACGTCACGCCGGCGAATCCAGCCGTCGAAGAGCGCCTGGCCCTGCTCACCGAGCACACCGGCGATGCGTCGGTGGCCCTGCGGCTTTTGCATCAGGAAGTCTTCACCCAGGCGCAGATCATGGCCTACAACGATGCCTTCCATCTGATCGGCATACTGCTCGCCTGCTCGCTTGTCTGCGTGCTACTGGTCAGACCGATGCCCAAGGCCGGGGCACACTGACCAGTGTCGTTTTTTCTGATCACTCGCTAGCAAACAACTGCAGAGAACGGTAGGATCAGGCACATCTGTAAAGTATTTCAAACAAGGTACCCCGTCATGCCCACTGAGCATATCGCGTCCTATTACGCTGCCAGCGCCAACCCGTCGCCGGCACGACCTGCCCTGCAGGGCGCGCTGGAAGCCGATGTATGCGTTGTCGGTGCCGGTTTCACCGGTATCTCGGCGGCGCTGTTTCTGGCCGAACACGGCTTCAGCGTAACGGTGCTCGAGGCCGCGCGAGTCGGATTCGGCGCATCGGGCCGTAACGGCGGACAGATCGTCAACAGCTATAGTCGCGATATCGACACCATCGAGCGCACCCTCGGCCCACACCAGGCGAAACTGCTCGGAGAGATGGCCTTCGAGGGCGGCCGAATCATTCGCGACAGGATCGATACCTATGGAATCCGCTGCGACCTCAAGGACGGAGGTGTCTTTGCGGCCTTCACTGCAAAGCAGATGAAGCACCTCGAGGCCCAAAAGTCATTGTGGGAACGTTATGGCAATGACCAGCTTGAGCTGCTGGACAACCAGGGCATCCGCCAGGTCGTTTCCACTGAGCTGTACGTCGGGGGCATGCTCGACAAAAGCGGTGGCCACATCCATCCGCTGAACCTGGTGCTCGGCGAGGCCGCCGCCTTCGAATCTCTCGGCGGAAGCATTTACGAACAGTCGCCGGTCATCGCCATCGAGCCTGGCGAACGCCCACTGGTGCGTACCTCGCAGGGCAGCGTACGGGCGCGCTTCGTGATCGTTGCGGGTAATGCCTATCTTGGCGATCTCCTGCCAGCCCTGTCCGCGAAGTCGATGCCCTGTGGCACCCAGGTGGTGACCACCGCCCCCCTGGGCGCTGAACTTGCATCCAGCCTCTTGCCGCAGGATTACTGCGTGGAGGATTGCAGTTATTTGCTCGACTACTATCGGCTCTCTGCGGACAAGCGGCTCATCTTCGGCGGCGGCGTCGTTTACGGAGCACGTGATCCGGCCAATGTCGAGGCTCTGGTCAGACCGAATCTGGAGCGCACCTTCCCGCAACTCAGGGGCGTTCCGATCGAGTATGCCTGGACCGGCAATTTTCTACTGACCCTATCTCGACTGCCGCAAGTTGGTCGCATCGGCAGCAATATCTACTATTCACAGGGCTGCAGTGGGCATGGCGTGACCTTCACCCATGTTGCCGGCAAGGTGCTTGCAGAAGCGCTACGCGGACAGGCGGAGCGCTTCGACGCCTTCGCGGCCCTGCCCCATTACCCGTTCCCGGGCGGCAGACTGCTGCGCGTACCCTTGACCGCGCTGGGGGCTTGGTACTACCAGATTCGTGACCGATTTGGCATCTAGCGAAGCGGCCGGAACCAGAATCAGGGCGGCAGGTCTTTAAATAGGTATCCGCGTTGCGGATCTGAGCTATCATCCGATTGGTGCCTTGGCACCGACGAATGATTCAGTAGGAGCAGTTCCAAGAACAACTGGGAGTAGTACATATGACATTCATGCAATCCACTCGGCGTTACGTGTCTCTCATGCTGACCGCGGTGTTCATGCTGACCAGCCTGGCCAGCATCCATGCTCAGGCGGCTGCCAGCATGATCGGCACCCACGAGGTACTAGCGGAGCAGCAGTATCAAGTGGACCGCGATGCACTGAAAGCCATGCTGGCGGATCAGGCCGTACAGGAAAAGATGGCCAGCATGGGCGTTTCGCCCGACCAGGTTGAAAAGCGTATCGACAGTCTGACGCCTCAGGAACTTGCGCACTTCAACGCGCAGCTTGAAGAAGGCCCTGCCGGCGCCGGCGTGGTAGGTGTCATCGTGCTGTTCCTGCTGGTGTTCGTGGTGACGGACATCCTCTGCGTGACCAACATCTATCGCTTCGTGAACTGCGCTCGCTAAAAGGTGACGCGTCCCCTCCTCCTGCTCGGGCTGACACTTTTGCTGTCGGCCTGCGCAGGACGACCAATCGCTCTGCCCGACCCTGAGCAACTGACGCACCTGCCGCCGCGCATCCTGCTCGACGACGTTCCGTTCCATGCTCAGGACGACTACCAGTGCGGGCCTGCTGCCCTGGCAATGACCCTGCAGCAGCGCGGCCTCGGCGATACGCCTGAAAGTCTGGTGGATCGGGTGTATATTCCCGAGCGCCAGGGCTCCCTGCAGGTTGAAATGGTTGCCGCGGCGCGGGAACGCGACCTGCTGGTGTATCCTCTGGAGCGCAATCTCGAGTCCATTCTGTACGAACTCGCCGCCGGCAATCCGGTACTGGTGATGCAGAATCTCGCGTTCAATTTCGCGCCCCAGTGGCACTATGCGGTAGTGGTCGGCTATGACCTGCCCCAGCAAACCCTGCTAGTGCACAGTGGCTTGAACGAGGCCCAGAAGGAGCCCTTCCAGCTCTTCATGCGCACCTGGGACAGGGCCGATCGCTGGGCCCGGGTGATAATGCCGCCCGATCGCCTGCCGGCCACCGCGGAAGCCTTGCCTTTTCTGCGGGCCGCCAGCGACCTTGAGCAGACGAGACGCCTGGACGCCGCAGCGATGGCCTATCGCACGGCGCTGCAGCGGTGGCCCGAGCAGCCTGCAGCACGGCTAGGGTTGGGGAACATCGCCTGGTCGTCCAACCGCCCCCGCGATGCGGAAACCGAACTGCGAAAACTGGTCTCCGAACATCCAGGACTTGGCGCCGGCTGGAACAATCTTTCTGTCGTACTCGATCATCTGGGCTGCAACGCGGCCGCAGCGCAGGCTCGCCAGTGCGCTCTCGATGCAGGTACGACTGCCACCGCCACTCCCTGCCCAGTCCCCACCTGCCCCTGATCAGCCCGTCGGTTTTATCGCCCGCGCCATGCTGAGTGCTTGAAGGCCGGCCCTTGGCAGCGCAGAATACTGTATAGCCAACCAGCATCGACCAGCCCTTCAAGAGACATGCAGCCCGCTCTCGCTCCCGAGCTTTACTACCTGAGCAATTTTCTGACCGCACTGCGCTGGATCTCCGAGCGCTATGATGATCTGCTGTCTGCTGCCGAACGCGATTTCATAATCAGCTTCACTGCCCTGCCCACGGCAAGTCAGGCCCTGCTCGCGCGCCTTCTTTTGCGCAAGGGACCTCACTTTCGCCATAGCGCCCTGAACTATCCGGAAATCGGCTGTTGCGCCCGTGCCGCCGAGCCACTCATCCAGCATGGCTGGCTACGTACGGATCTGCCGCTGAACATCAGCGAGCTGTGCGGTTTATTGAGGCGGGCGGAGCTGGCAACGGTCTTTTCCGGTCATTTCGCGCTACGGGGGCTCACCAAGACGGCAATGCAGGAAGAGCTGCAAATCCGGCACGATGAATTGCGCCCCTTCAGCGACTGGTGTCCGGAGCTGGACGATCCCCTATACAGCCTGGTGGTCGGCTCCCTGTGTGACACCCTGCGGCTGATCTTCTTCGGCAATCTGCGGCAGGACTGGTCGGAGTTCGTGCTCGCCGAACTCGGCATCCTGCGATACGAAACCGTGCCACTCGATCCGGCCTCCAGAGGCTTCGCCTGCCGCGCCGACATCGAGGCGCACCTGTGCCTGCATCAGGCCCGCGAAGCCTTCGAGGCAGGCGCAATGATAACTGATGTACTGAATCTCATTAGCGGCCTCGAACCCACCAGCCCGCTACTGGTCACCCGCCTGGGCAAGTTCCGCTTCCAGCTGGCCCGCCAGCTGGAACGCGAGGGCGCGCTCGATGCGGCGCTGGAGCTATATGCGCAGAGCCAGTATCCCGGTGCGCGCCAGCGACAGATACGGATATTGGAGACCAGCGGGCGGCCGGAGCAGGCGCTGGGTCTTGTCGAACAGGCATTGCATGCGCCTGAGAGCGATACCGAAGAGCAACTGGTACAGCGCGCCCACCAGCGTATCCTGCGCCAGCTCGGCAAACCTGTGCCGCCTCGCGCAAAGGCGCAGGAAAGTCGCATCGATCTGGTACTGCCCAACGCCCAGGGTATGGTCGAATGGGCCGTGCGCGACCACTTGCACGAGGACCAGGCGCCGGTGCACTTCGTGGAAAACGCGCTGGTCAACAGTCTGTTCGGGCTGCTCTGCTGGGAAGCCATCTTCGCGCCCTTGCCTGGAGCGTTCTTTCATCCCTTCCACAGCGCGCCAGCGGATCTGTACAGCCCCGACTTTCGGGCACGTCGCCGGGAACATTTCGATGCCTGTATGGCCCAGCTAGACAGCGATGCCTACCGCACCACCATTCGCCGCAACTGGCATGACAAACAAGGCATTCAGTCTCCCTTCGTGTTCTGGAATCTGCTGGATGAGGCTTTGCTCGAGCATGCGCTCGCTTGCCTGCCCTCGGCACATCTGCGTATCTGGTTCGAGAGACTGTTGCTGGATATCCGCGCCAACCGCTGCGGCATGCCCGACCTGATCCAGTTCTGGCCGGGCGAGAAGCGCTACCGGATGATCGAAGTGAAAGGCCCTGGCGACCGCCTGCAGGATAACCAGCGGCGCTGGCTCGCGCTGTGTGCTCAGCACCGGATGCCGGTCGAGGTCTGTTACGTGCGCTGGGCCGAGCCGTGAGATACCGGGTGGCGGTACGCGCGCTGTGCGAATTCACCGCCAAGGAGGGCGACCTGGACCTGCGCTTCACGCCCGCCCCCACTCCCCAGGAGGGCATAGCCGGGCACCGCACCGTCACCAGCCGTCGCGGGGCGGGCTATGAAACCGAAGTCACACTGGCTGGCAGCTATCCCGGGCTGCTTGTGGCTGGGCGCGCCGACGGCTATGACCCTGTCCAGAATCTGCTTGAGGAGATAAAAACCCACCGGGGCGACGTTTCACGGATCCCCCAAAATCATCGACTGCTGCACTGGGCGCAAGCCAAGGTATACGGCTGGCTGCTCTGCGCAGAGCGGGAGCTGGACGAGCTGGATCTGGCGATCGTCTATTTCAATGTCATCAGCCAGAAGGAAACAGTGTTTCGCGAGCGCTTCAGCGCCGAGTCGCTGAAGGCGTTTTTCGAACTTCAGTGCAGCCGCTTTGTGGCATGGGCCGAACAGGAAGAGGCCCATCGGCTAGCACGCAACGACTCGCTGGAAGCCCTGCGTTTTCCCTACCCCACGTATAGGCGTGGCCAGCGTCAGCTCGCCGAGGCGGTTTATCGTGCCGCCCGCGACGGCCGCACGCTGATGGCCCAGGCGACAACGGGCATCGGCAAGACCCTGGCGACCCTGTTCCCGCAGCTCAAAGCCTTCCCCGGCCAGGATCTGGACCGCCTGTTCTTCCTGACCGCCAAGACTCCGGGACGCAGGCTGGCGCTGGATGCACTACGGACCCTGCAGGGAGATTCGGCCGCACTACCGCTACGCATCCTCGAGCATGTCGCGCGCGACAAGGCATGCGAATACCCGGATCGCGCCTGTCATGGCGAATCATGCCCCCTTGCCCAGGGCTTCTACGACCGTCTGCCCGCGGCCCGCAGCGCTGCCCTGCAGAGGCGCTGGCTGAATCAGCAGGCGGTCCGTGACGTCGCACTGGAGCATGGCATCTGTCCCTACTATCTGAGTCAGGAGCTATGCCGCTGGGCCGACGTGGTGGTGTGCGATTACAACTACTACTTTGACATGACCGCCCTGCTCTACGGACTCACGGTGCTCAATGACTGGCGGGTGACCCTACTGGTGGACGAAGCTCATAACCTGGTGGAGCGGGCGCGCGGCATGTACACAGGCGAGCTGGACCAGGGTGTCTTTACCGCGCTGCGCAAGGTAGCGCCAAAGGGCCTGAGCGCCCCGCTCGACCGAGTCAACCGCCACTGGAACCAGCTGCATCGCGATCAGACGGTCGATTATCAGATCTACCCGGCGGTGGCTGATCTGTTCATCCTCTCACTGCAAAAGGCCGTGAGCGCTATCACCGACCACCTCACAGATCAACCGACCGGCAACGACGCCGGGCTGTTGCGCTTCTACCTGGACGCCATGCTGTTCTGTCGCCTGGCCGAGGCCTATGGACCCCATTCGCTGTTCGACATAACGCGCCATCGCATGGAAAGGGGTCGCACACGGTCCACGCTGTGCCTGCGCAATATCAGCCCAGCCCCCTTCCTCGCTCCACGCTTCGCCGCTGCCCACAGCACCACACTGTTTTCCGCCACGCTCAGTCCCCAGCGTTACTATGCCGATCTGCTGGGACTGCCGGAAGGCGCCAGTTGGATCGACGTGGAATCACCCTTCGCTGCCGAACAGCTGCAGGTACACATCGTCACCAATGTGTCGACACGTTACCAGCACAGGGCTGCCAGTCTGGCCAGCATAACGGACATCATGGCGCAGCAGTTCCAGACACAACCGGGCAATTACCTGGCGTTTTTCAGCAGCTATGCCTATCTGCAGCAGGCGCTTGACGATTTTCGCCGCCGTTACCCTGCAATCCCGGTTTGGGAGCAGTCGCGCGACATGAACGAGCAGGAACGCCAGGCTTTTATCGAACGCTTCACCCAGGTTTCCCGGGGAATCGGCTTTGCCGTACTGGGAGGGGCCTTCGGCGAGGGGATCGACCTGCCCGGTGACAGGCTTATCGGCGCCTTTATCGCAACGCTGGGGCTGCCCCAGCTCAACCCGATAAACGAAGAAATTCGCGCGCGAATGCAGGCGATGTTCGGCCAGGGCTACGATTACGCCTATCTCTATCCGGGATTACAGAAAGTGGTACAGGCGGCGGGTCGAGTCATTCGATCGACCGATGACAAGGGCGTCGTGTGGCTGCTCGACGACCGCTTCGCCCAGCCAGCCAGCCGCGCGCTTCTGCCCGGCTGGTGGCAACCGCAGTTCTGCCGCCACAAGGCAGCGCAGAAGGAGCCCGCCATCGGCGCGCCGATACAGGACCTGTTCGGTTGACCAACCAATCAGCAGCAGGCTGCAGGTTGGCCGGCCGCCGTCACACCTTGATCGAACGGCAACCCGCCGCCGCACCCCTCGAACAATCCATAGTGTCGACTGAAATCACCGATGAACTGAAAGTGCTCAGCGAAGCGTGTCTCCTTCAGCATGCGCCAGGTATTGCCACACACCGGGAACACCCGGCCGGTTTCAATACGGTGGTGCTTGTCCAGCACGAAGGCATGCTCCGCACCAGCAACGCTGCCTTTGTAGATGACCGCCTGACCGTAGTCTTCACAGGCCGGCTCCAGGCCATCGAGCTTGAACAGCCGATAGGTCGCGGAGAAGAACCGGGCATCCCCAAGCTTTGCGGCCAGCACAGGGTCGGTCACGCTGATGGGCTGATCCTCGACCAGGCGCGGGTCGGCGAACCCATGACGCCGGGCCAGATTCTCGAAATCGTTCCAGTACAGGGCACCTCCCAGACATTCGCCGTACAGCACCTCATCCTGACGCAACTCGTCAGCCAGGCGGCGATCGGCGTAGACGTCCGAGAAGTACAGTTCCCCACCCGGCTTAAGCAGCCGATAGGCTTCACGTAGCACGCTGTCCTTGTCCGGGGACAGATTGATCACGCAGTTCGACACGATCACGTCGAAGCTGGCATCAGCGAGCCCCAGTGCGGCCAGGTCCTCTATGTAGCCATGGCGAAACCCGACATTGGCATATCCGAAGCGCTCGGCATGATAGTCCAGGTGGGCATTGGCGACTTCGAGCTGCTCGGCAGTCATGTCCACCCCCAGCACCGAACCCTCTGCCCCGACCAGTTGCGCCAGCACATAGCAGTCACGCCCCGAGCCGCTCCCCAGATCGAGTATCCGGCAACCTTCGAGCAGCGCGGGTGCTACCAGGCCGCAGCCGTAATAGCGTGCGCTCACCTCAGGGTGAACCCGGGCGAGTAACGGCTTGAGCCAGTCCGGAACACTGCTTGCGTCACAACAGGCGCTGGTCTTCAGGTCACCGGTGCTCTGCAGGACCTTGCCATAATAGTTCTGTACCGACTCGTGCATGACTAACCTCGTTTAACAATTGCAACTAACGGAGCGTGACAGCGGCATGCTCATCCAACGATTCAGGCCGGCGCTTGCGGCCATCTCATGGCACCCGCCAGACGGCGGATCGCCCCGCCGCTTTCCTGCTAGAATATGCGCCCTCGCTCGATTCAACCAGTAACGGGCGCGAACAGATCTTTGCCAGGCGTAATCGAATGCAGCCCCCATCCGCTCCCAAGCCGATCATCTCCCGCCCCGGCCCATCCCGCCGCTTCAGCGTAGCTCCCATGATGGACTGGACTGATGCCCATTACCGCTACTTTGCGCGTCTGATCAGCCGTCACGCCCTGCTGTATACCGAAATGGTTACCACCGGCGCGATCATTCACGGCGACCGTAATCGCTTTCTGCATTTTCACCCGGACGAGCAGCCGCTGGCCCTGCAGCTGGGCGGAAGCAAGGCGGACGAGCTGGCGACCTGTGCAGCCTTGGCCGAACAGGCAGGCTTTGCCGAGGTGAATTTGAACGTCGGCTGCCCGAGTGATCGCGTACAGAACAACCTGATCGGTGCCTGCCTGATGGCCCACCCCCAACTGGTAGCCGACGGGGTACGGGCAATGCTTGATGCCTGCTCCTTGCCGATCACCGTGAAACACCGCATTGGGATCAACGGCAGGGACAGCTATGCCGAGCTGTGCGATTTCGTCGGCAAGATCCACGAGGCGGGTTGTGACACTTTCATAGTCCATGCTCGCATTGCGATTCTGGAAGGACTTTCGCCAAAGGAAAATCGCGATATCCCGCCGCTGCAATATCCGGTGGTACATCAGCTCAAACGGGACTTCCCGCAGCTGGAAATCATCATCAACGGCGGCCTGACCGATCTGACCGTGATGCAGGAACAACTGCAGCACGTCGATGGCGTCATGGTCGGTCGTGAGGCCTACCACAACCCCTATCTTCTGGCCCAGGTAGACAGTCTCTTTTACGGTGATGACCGGGAACCTTTGGACCGCATTGCGATCCTTCATGCTCTACGGCCCTACATAGTCGCGCATCTTGCCGGCGGCGGGGTGATGAATCATATAACGCGCCATATCCTTGGGCTCTTCCAGGGTCTGCCCGGAGCACGGCACTTTCGCCGCCAACTGAGTAGCGCCCTGCATGGCAGCAGCGACCCGCTGGGACTCTACGACGAGCTCATCGAGACGATGCAGGCACGCCTGACCCCGCGGCATTGCCCGGCCTGAGGCTCTGGGGTATGGTCAAGTCAGCTTTTAACTCGACGGGCAGACCATGACCAGCAAACTCGAAAGCCTCAAGCAGTTGACCCAGATCGTCGCCGACACCGGCGACATCAATGCCATACGCAAACTCAAGCCGGTGGATGCCACCACCAACCCCTCCCTGATGCTCAAGGCAGCCAGCCAGCCCGAGTATGCCGCACTGCTGGACGAGTCCATCTCCCGCGGACGAAGCAGCATGGACCCGGCAGCCGAGGCCTGCGAGCATTTCGCCGTGGCCCTTGGTAGCGAAATCATCAAACTGGTGCCGGGACGTATTTCCACGGAAGTGGACGCGCGGCTCTCCTTCGATCGCGCTGCGACCCTGGAAAAAGCCCGGCGAATCATCCAGCGCTACGAAGAAGCCGGTGTTACCCGCGATCGGGTGCTGATCAAGATCGCCTCAACCTGGGAGGGCATCCGCGCCGCGGAGCAATTGGAGAAGGAAGGCATCCAGTGCAACCTGACACTGCTGTTCTCCTTCGCCCAGGCTCAGGCCTGCGCCGATGCCGGCGTTTATCTGATCTCGCCCTTCGTAGGCCGCATCTATGACTGGTACAAGCAGCGTGAGGGTCGTGATTTTCAGGGAGCGGAAGACCCGGGTGTTCAGTCGGTCGCACGGATCTACCGCTACTACAAGCAGCACATGTATCAGACCATCGTAATGGGCGCGAGCTTTCGCAATACCGGAGAGATAGAAGCGCTGGCAGGCTGCGATCGCCTGACCATCAGCCCAGCTTTGTTGCAGCAGTTGGCCGATGAAAGCGGCACTCTGGGACGTTCCCCTCTGCTCGACCCGACTGCCGGGGAACCCCGTCGCGTCCTCGACGAGGCCACCTTCCGCTGGGATCACAACGAGGACGCAATGGCGACGGAGAAACTGGCCGAAGGAATTCGTGCGTTTGCCGCGGATCAGATCAAACTGGAGCGGCTATTGATCGAGCGAGCCGGTTCAGGAGCCTGATTCCAGCGTACTGACGAGGTCACGGAAGGCCTCGCGGTTATGGTCGTTCAACTGCATCAGAATCCGATGCGCTTCAAGCACCTTGTCACGCACTACCTGCTCGGAAAGCAATTGTCCGGGCAGGTCCTCCAATTCGGCTGGCGTCGGCACAGCCTCGGAAACAATGTTGAATACCTGATCGAAGCCCATGCTCTGCAACAGGCGGTTCATGTCATCGTGATTGGACACCAGTGTCGGTAACAGACCGACCTTCTGCCGGGACAGATTGGATAGCTTGGCGAGCAATCCCAATGAGGTGCTGTCGATGTTCTCGGTTTCGGTAAGATCGATAACGATGGAATCGAAGCTCAGCGCACTGAAAATCTTTTCGATATAGGCATCCAGTGCCGCGCACAACGTCAGGCGCACGTCCCCAATGAACTTGAGAACGAAGGTGCCCTCTGCCTCGGCAATCTGGATCTTGCCAGTGGTCATCATCTGGAATTCCTGCTCAACACCAAAACGGATATGTCGTCCGGCTTCGGCTCGGGCTTGTCCAGACCGAGCCTGCCCATAAGTCCTGCCAGCGTACCGCCTGACTCCTGCACCAACCTGGGCAGAATGGCTTCCTTCTCCCTTAGGGTAGTCCCTTCGATGCAATCAAGCACGCCATCCGAGCACAGCATAAGACTGAAGTCTGAGGGCAGATCGATCTGCACATCTTCGTACTGGGCGTCCTCGAAAAGCCCTACCGGGCGGCCCTTGCCCTGCAGGTAGGACGCTTCGCCACCGGCATAGAGGACCGGCAGAGGCAGGTGACCGCCGATGGCGTAGGTGAGTGTCTGCGTAGTTTCATCGATCACGCCACCGAGCATGGTGACATGCTTGCCTAGCTTGCAACTGATCAGGCTGCGGTTGATGTGCGTCAGTACGTCAGAAGGCTTGAACGCAACCGGACCAGAGGCTTCGACCTTGCGTTGCTCGTACAGCAACCGGGTGGTCATGAACTTCAGCAGTACCGTAACGAAAGCCGATGAAGCCCCATGCCCGGAGACATCTGCCAGGTAGAAAGCCAACTGGGTGTCGGAGACACGGAAATAGTCGACAAAATCGCCTGACAGATAAAGCGAAGGAATGATCCGATGCTCCAGCCGGTACTCACCGCTGGTCCAGGGGCTGGGCGGCAGCATGTTGAGCTGAACCTGGCGGCCGGCAGCCTGATCATCCTTGAGCTCCTTGAGATGGTTTTCGAGGTCGCGATTGGCTCGCTCCAGGCGCTCCCTTATTCGCTGGTTCTCGATTCGCAGGCGTGCCCGATCGAGCGACCGCCGTACGGCATGTTCGAGGACTGCAAGATCGACCACCGGTTTAAGCAGATAATCAGCGGCCCCGACACGCAGCGCTTCCACCACCTCACCCATGACTCCGGCAGCGGACATGACAATGACCGGAGTGTCCGGCGCGATCTCGTTGACCTGGCGAATCAGTTCGAGGCCGCCCATATCGGCCATGTGCAATTCGCACAGAACCAGTTCGGGCCGTTGCCGAGAGAATACCTCGAGCCCCTGTACGCCGCGCTCGGCCTGCAGGACGTCGAACCCATTCTTTTCGAAAAATCCAGCGATGGTCTGGCGAGCGAGGGAATCGTCGTCAATGACCAGCAATGTGGTGCCAGGAAGCTGCATAGATTCCCTACGTCAATGCCATGGACGGGCAGGTTCCATGGCCACAGGGTGTGTGATTACGGCCGGGCAGTAATGACCCGACGCTTTCAAGGGGCAAACAGTACTCCCATCCTTGTCCGCAGGCAACCGTTACCAGCACCTTCAGACAGGCCTTGTGCCATGTGCAAGCTGGCACTACGATGGCATGGAATCTCCCGTCATGATTTGCCATACCGGCCCTCAACCAGAGATCACAGCATGAGTTTTCATGACCAGCAGTACAACGAAAAGCGCGATTTTCTTCGCATGCAGATCGAGACCGCAGCGGTGCTGCGTCTTATCGCTCTGGGCGAGGCCATCGATGTCGTCTGCCAGGACCTTTCCAGCCAGGGCGTACAACTGAAGGCCGACCGTGAAGTGGTTCCCGGAACGACCGTAGAACTGTCCATACCCTCCCCCACACCCGGGCTTCAGGGCCTGGAAGCGACC
This sequence comes from Pseudomonas sp., assembly GCA_030603065.1. Classification (GTDB taxonomy): domain Bacteria; phylum Pseudomonadota; class Gammaproteobacteria; order Pseudomonadales; family Pseudomonadaceae; genus Halopseudomonas. The sequence goes on along the minus strand of JAUVYN010000002.1, from coordinate 28,048 downwards.
GGGACGGTCGTTCGCTGCTCGGCGGCTGAAACTGGTGGTTACAGTATCGGCCTGCAGTTCAACGCTGTGAAATAGCCCGAACGGGGGATGACTGGCTAGAAGTCATCCTCCACTGCCCCATCGCGTACGCGGAACTCGCGGTTCTGCAGGTAAGCGTTGCGCACGAAGGTATAACGATCGCCTCGGATCAGACGTTCCTGCCCAAGAATGGCTGCACGGGTGTCGACCATTTCCGTGCCAAATGCCACGTTGCGCGTGCGCACATGATCGACCTGCGCCCGGTAGGTGTAGGTCTCGAAACTCTCCGGAATTCGCGCCAGTGAATCACGCAGGGTCGAAGGTCCAAGCAGCGGCAGGACCACATAGGGACCGCTCGGTACGCCATAGGATCCGATGGTCTGGCCGAGATCCTCGTCATTACGCTGCAACCCCCACCGGGTCGCCACATCGAAAATGCCACCGACGCCAAGGGTGGTATTGAGCAGGAAACGGGAAATATCCACGCTGGCATCATGAAACTTGCCCTGCAGGGTGTTGTTGACCAGGTTGCGCGGCTCACCCAGATTGTCGAACACGTTGCTCACCCCGTCCCGTACCGGCTGGGGAACGAAGCGGTTGTAACCTCGCGCAATGGGCTTCAGAGAAACGCTGTCGACCCGGTCATTGAAACTGAAGATCGCCCTGTTCACCGGCTCCCAGGGGTCCGGATTGCGAAAGCTGGCATCAGTATCGTCGAATTCGTCGAAGGCGAGCGCTGGCATAGCGAACAGCAGTGTCGCCGCAATCAGCCCAGTCCGGACGGCCAAGGTCAATGAGATCATAAGCACTCCAATGCTAGGTGCCCAACCGGGCGCGAGCGTGCATTCTAATGGATTAATGCCACCCTGCCATCCATGCCGAATCCGTCTCGCGGGGTGCAGACCTGACAACCCAGAGCGGTTATGATGAGGCAACGGCTCATTTAAGGAGAAACACTGCATGCCCCACCAAAGACTCAAAGCGCAGCTTGCGACGCTCGAAGAGCTGCTCAACGAGCCGGAAACGCCGCTGACCGATGCCGAGCGCGAGTCCATGCAACAACTGGCGACCGATCTGAAGGCGCGCCTGATTGCAATGGAAGCCAACGAGGCGTCAGAGCAGGATCCGACCCTGGTCGACGGCGTCAATCTGCTCGTCGAACAACTGGAAGTGCGTCATCCCACTACTGCCGCCACTCTGCGCAGCGTCATGCAGACCCTTTCCGACATCGGTATCTGAACCAACGCGCTTACTGGCGCGCCAGCCGGAAATTATCGGGTACGCCTGGCTGAGTCGACCGATAAGGGTTTATGTCCAGCCCTCCGCGCCTGACGTAGCGCGCGTAGACCGTCAGAGACGCATCTTCACCGAGCAGCGGCAGAAGATCGGTGAAGATGCGCTCCACGCATTGCTCATGAAAATCCGAATGCTGCCGGAAGGAAACCAGGTACCGCAGCAGCGCGGGATGGTCCAATCGCTCACCAGCGTAATCGATCAATACACTTCCCCAGTCCGGCTGCCCTGTCACAGGACAATTGGATTTGAGCAGATGGCTGTGCAATGTCTCGCGGACCCTTCCGCCGCGCACGTCGTTCGTCAGCAGTTCCGGGGCATAATCGTAATCGGACATGCTCACGTCCAGATCGTCCAGACACATTCCCGGCAGCTGAGTCAGCCCCAACTGGTGCAGCTGATTCATGCCAAGCACCCGGACCATTACCGGCCCCTGAGCGGCAACGGAAAGGTCTGACTCCAGGGTCCGCAGCACCTCCCGCCGGTCACTGAAGACAGTCTGATTGAACGAGTTCAGGTAGAGCTTGAAGGATTTGGACTCGACAATGCGCGATGCGCTCAGGGGAAAAATGAACTCCGCGGCCGCCACCTCAGGCTTGCCCGATGGGTTCAGCCACGAAAGCTCGTAGCAGTTCCAGATATCCGCTCCGTGAAAGGGCAGACGCTCAGCAGTGATACCAAGCTCTTGCCACTTGGGCTGACGTGGAATTGGAAATAATAGAGAAGGCGTGTAAACACTTACGTAAGCACTTGATTTACCTAATGGTGAATGCTCCGCCGGGTGCTGCGTCATGGGTAACCTCCATCGATCGAACCGGCAGCATACCCGCCGCCTGCCGGCACGACCAGTCCTGCGCTACTGACGCATCCCGGTGCCTTGCACCAGCAGGCGGTAGCTGAACGCGTAGAGTACGGCTATCAGCACCACCATCAGTCCCAGCGCCACACCGATATGGATGTCCGACACACCGAGGAATCCGTAGCGAAACGCATTGACCATATGCAGGATGGGGTTCGCCAGGGAGACTGTCTGCCAGAATCCCGGAAGCAGGTTGATCGAATAGAACACGCCACCAAGGTAGGTCAGCGGGGTCAGCACGAAGGTCGGCACAATGGAAATATCATCGAAGGTCTTGGCATACACAGCGTTGATGAAGCCGCCCAGCGAGAAGACCAGCGCTGTCAGCATGACCACGGTAATGGTCAGCCATAGGTGCTCGACCGGCAGCCGAGTAAAGAACAGCGACATGATGGTCACGATCAGCCCTACTGCCAGGCCGCGGGCTACCCCACCGAAGGTGTAGCCCAGCAGAATGACGTGCGGCGAAACCGGAGCGACCATCAACTCTTCGATCGAGCGCTGGAACTTGGTACTGAAGAAGCTGGAGACCACATTCGAATAGCTGTTGGTGATCACTGCCATCATGATCAGGCCCGGGACGATGTAGTCGATGTAGGCGAAGCCGTCCATCTCGCCGATGCGGCTACCGATCAGATTGCCGAAAATCACGAAATACAGTGCCATGGTGATTCCCGGCGGCAACAGGGTCTGTGCCCAGATCCGGGTGAAGCGACGAACCTCTTTGGTGAGAATGGTGATGAAGGCTATCCAGCCATCGCGCCAGTGATTCATCAGGCCGCTCCCCGTTCCGCGTTGTCGTCCACCAGCATAAGGAACAACTCCTCGAGTCGATTGCTCTTGTTGCGCATGCTCAGTACCTCGATGCCCTGCCGAGAGAGTTCGGCGAACAGCCCGTTGAGCCCCTGCTCCTTGTCGACCTGTACCTCAAGGGTATGGTCGTCCAGCAGCTTGCAGGCGTAGGACGGCAGCGTCGGCGCCTCGGTGAAGGACTGCCGGCAGTCGAGAAAGAAGGTCTCGGTATGCAGCTCCTTCAGCAGGCTGCGGATGCTGGTGTTGTGGATGATCCGCCCCTGGTCGATGATCGCGATGTTGCGGCAGAGCTGCTCGGCCTCCTCCAGATAATGCGTGGTGAGGATGATGGTGATGCCACGCGCGTTGATCTCCTGCAGGAACTGCCACATCGACCGGCGAATCTCGATATCGACACCTGCGGTCGGCTCGTCGAGGATCAGCAGCTTGGGCTCGTGGATCAGGGCACGGGCGATCATCAGCCGGCGCTTCATGCCTCCGGAGAGCATGCGCGAAGGCACGTCGCGCTTTTCCCACAGCCCCAGGCGCTTCAGATAGTCCTCGGCCCGACGTTCCGCCTCGCGCAGTGGAATGCCGTAATAACCGGCCTGATTGGTCAGGATGTCGAAGGTCTTCTCGAACTGGCTGAAATTGAATTCCTGCGGCACCACGCCGATGCAGCGCTTGGCGGCCATCAGGTCGGTATCGATGTCGTGACCGAAAACCTGCACCTTGCCGGCCGATTTGTTGACCAGTGACGAGAGCACGCCGATGGTGGTGGACTTGCCTGCCCCGTTGGGTCCGAGCAGCGCAAAGAAGTCGCCCTGCTGCACTTCCAGATTGATGCCTTTGAGAGCGGTGAAGCCGTTGCCGTAGGTCTTCTCCAGCCCCTGGATACTTATCGCTGCCGTCATGCAGATGCTTCCAGCGTGTGTGGGTGATGGCTAACTATGGGGGCAAGGCGCGAGAAATCAACCCCCGCGGCGGCGCGCTACAAAGACGCTACAAAAGTGACCGGCGGGTCGATTGTGGACGTTCTGGGCCAGGCGTATGCTGATTGGCACAACAACAACGCCCTTCCCCGGAGTAATACCCAAAATGGCTCTCACGCCTGAAGTACCCGCCGACAACGCCTCGGTCGGGCAGGATGACCCTGCACGTCGCATCACCCCCGCCTACCGGCGCTACGCTCTGATTCTTCTGGTCGCGGCTTATACTTCAAGCCATGTCGACCGCAACATCGTCGGGATTCTGATCGAGCCGCTCAAGGCCGACCTGCTGCTCTCGGATACCCAGCTCGGATTTCTTTCCGGCATCGCCTTTGCCCTCTTTTACGCCACGCTCGGCATACCCATCGCCATGCTGGCCGACCGCTCCAATCGCCGCAACATCATCGCCTGGTCCATCGCCATCTGGAGCGCCATGACGGCCCTCTGCGGCCTGGCCCAGAACTTCTGGCAACTGGCCGTCGCCCGTGTCGGGGTCGGCATCGGCGAAGCCGGCTCCAGCCCGCCGTCCCACTCGATGATTTCCGACCTGTATCCCAAGGAGCAACGCTCCAGCGCCATGTCGATCTACGCGCTCGGCGTTTACTTCGGCATCATGATCGGCTTCATGGTGGGCGGCTTCGTCGCCGAATGGTGGGGCTGGCGAGCAGCCTTCTTCGTCGTCGGTCTGCCTGGCCTGCTGATCGCGCTGCTGGTGCGCTTCACCCTGATCGAGCCACCGCGCGGCTTCGCTGACGGGGTCAAGCCGCCACCGCTGGGCAAGGTCAACGTGCGCGCCGGCTTCGCCGCCCTGTGGCGCGTCAGAACTACCCGGCATGTGGTCATCGGGCTGACACTGACCGCGCTGGTCGGTTACGGCAGCATCGTCTGGGGGCCGGCGTTCCTGATTCGCAGCCACGGCCTGACGCCCGGCCAGGTCGGCCTGTTCCTCGGTCCGGTAATGGGTATCGTAGGCGGCCTGGGCGCCTACATCGGCGGTATCCTCGCCGACCGCCTGGCGGCCCGCGACCAGAGCTGGAATGCCTGGATCGTCGGCCTCGCCAAGCTGCTGGCGATTCCGTTCATAGTTGCGTTCTACCTGGTCGACAGCACCGTCGCGGCATTGATCATCTATATGCCGGCGGCGTTTCTTGGCGCCTTCTACCTCGGGCCCAGCTTCGCCATGATCCAGAGCCTGACGCCCCTGCGCAGCCGCGCACTGGCCTCGGCGATCATGCTGTTCGTACTCAACCTGGTGGGGCTCGGCCTTGGCCCCCAGGCCATCGGCATCGCCAGCGACCTGATCCGGGTCTGGTTCGACAACGAGAGCCTGCGCTACGCCCTGCTTGGCGCAGCTTTCATCAATGTCTGGGCCGCCGGCCACTACTATCTGGCAGGCCGCTCCATCAAGCAGGACACCCGCGACTGCGAGGCCTGAGCGACCCGGGGCGGTCTGGCTGGGCCGGGCCGCCCCAAGCGCTACGGCGCCGATTACCCAGACGGGGCGTTAGCGTCTATGCTGTCATCTGGATATCCAGATGAAGGAGTGCTACATGGGGACGCTGATCTGGCTGATCGCCCTGTTCTTTTTTCTGACCGGCCTCGCCTACGCTCGCGCCGGACTGCTCAACGCAACGCTTGCCACCGCCGCCTTCCTGTTAGTGATGACCATCGCCAGCCCGGTGCACTGGGTAATAATGCTGTTGCTTTGGGCTGCATTCCTCGGCACAGCCGTACCGCTGAACCTGACCGACTGGCGGCAAGCCAAAATAAGCGCGCCTGCACTGCAGTGGTTCCGAAAGGTGCTCCCCCCCATCTCCGATACCGAGCGCGAAGCGCTGGAGGCAGGCACGGTCTGGTGGGACGGCGCGCTGTTCAGCGGTCGTCCGGACTGGAACACCCTGCACAAGTACCCTAAGCCTGTACTGACCGACGAAGAGCAGGCGTTCATCGACGGTCCGGTTGAGGAACTATGCCGCATGGCCAACGAGTGGCAGATCACCACTGCATTTCAGAATCTGCCTGAAGAAGTATGGGAGTACATAAAGAGCAACGGCTTTTTCGGACTGATCATCCCCAAGGAGCACGGCGGGAAGGGTTTTTCCGCCTACGCTCATTCGCAGATCGTGATGAAGCTGGCGAGCCGCAGCGGCGACCTCGGCTCCACGGTCATGGTGCCCAACTCCCTCGGCCCTGCCGAACTCCTGCTGCAATACGGTACCGAGGAACAGAAAAACCACTATCTTCCGCGCCTGGCCGCGGGACAGGAAATTCCCTGCTTCGCTCTAACCTCTCCTGAAGCTGGCTCTGACGCCGGCGCGATGCCCGACCGGGCGATAGTCTGCGAAGGCGATTGGCAGGGCAAGAAGGTACTCGGCCTGCGGGTAACCTGGGAAAAACGCTACATCACCCTCGGCCCCGTTGCGACACTGCTCGGTCTGGCCTTCAAGGTATTCGATCCGGACCACCTCCTGGGTGCCGAGGAAGACCGCGGCATTTCCCTCGCACTGATCCCGACTGACACACCCGGTGTCGAGATCGGCCGCCGCCATTTCCCGCTCAATGCAGCGTTTATGAACGGGCCGAACTCGGGTACCGACGTCTTCATCCCGATGGACTATCTCATCGGGGGCCAGGAAAGGATCGGACAGGGCTGGGTGATGCTCATGAACTGCCTGTCCGTGGGGCGCTCCATTTCTCTGCCGGCGGGCAGTACCGGCGCAGCGAAAATGGCCAGCATGACCACCGGCGCCTATGCGCGCATTCGCCGGCAGTTCGGATTGCCCATCGGTGAGTTCGAAGGCATACAGGAAGCGCTGGCCCGCATCGGTGGCAACGCCTATCTGATGGATGCAGCGCGCACCATGACCGCAGGCGCTGTGGACCTGGGCGAGAAGCCTTCGGTGCTCTCGGCGGTGGTCAAATACCATCTCACCGAGCGGATGCGACAGTGCCTGAACGACGCGATGGATGTGCACGGCGGCAAGGGCATCTGCCTAGGGCCGCGGAATTATCTCGGCCGCGCCTACCAGTCGATTCCGATTTCCATCACTGTGGAAGGCGCCAACATCCTCACCCGCAACATGATGATCTTCGGCCAGGGGGCGATTCGCTGCCATCCGTACGTGCTCAGGGAGATGCTGGTCACTCAAAATGAAGACGAGCACGCCGCAGTCAGCGAGTTCGACGACCTGCTGTTCGAGCACGTCGGATTTGCACTAAGTAACGCTGCGGGCAGCTTCCTGCTGGGGCTCTCGGCCGGACATCTGGCCAGGACACCGCGTCATCCGGAAACCCGCGTGTACTATCGCCAGCTCTCCCGGCTAGCTGCAGCCTTCGCCACCATGGCCGACACCACCATGCTGATGCTAGGCGGTGAACTCAAACGTCGTGAGCGGCTGTCCGCGCGACTGGGTGACGTGCTGAGTAACCTTTACCTGGGCAGCGCCACGCTGAAGCACTACCACGACCAGGGCTGTCCGGAAGAAGACCTGCCCTTCGTCGAATGGGCGCTGCAGGATGTTCTGCACAAGACCGAAGAAGCCCTGCACCAGTGCCTGCTGAACTTCCCCAACCCGGCTGTGGCGATGCTACTGCGAATCGTCGTCTTCCCGCTCGGACGGCATCTGGCGCCACCTTCCGACCGGGTCTGTGCCGAAATAGCCCGGCGCCTGATGACGCCCGGAGCGGCGAGGGATCGCCTGCTCGCCGGCTGCTACCGCAGCAGCGATCCGGACGACGTGACGGGCCTGATCAGTTACGCGCTGGAGAAGATCATCGCCGCCGAGGCAATCCAGGCGCGCATCGCCAAGGCCGTCAAGGCGGGCGACCTACTCGTTGAGCCCGGTGCGGACCCAATCGATGCAGCACTGCAAGCGGACCTGATCAGCGCTGCCGAGGCGGAACAGTTACAGGCGGCAGAAGCAGCACGGCGGGCAGTGATCGAGGTCGATTCCTTTTCGGCCCAGGAAATGGATCCCCAGCACGACACCAGCAAACCACTGCAGGTCTGACGACACAACGGGGGCCGCGGGGCCCCCGTCACTGCCTGGCACCGCCAAGTCTGCTAGACTCCGCGCTCACCTCCGAGGAGAGCCGCATGAACCCCGCATTACCTTATCACCGTTATCACCTGGCCCTGCTCAAGAGTCTTTACGACACCCTGCAGGCGCAGTCGGTACTCATGGTCCAGGTACCCGAGGAAAGCAATCTGCTGTTTCTCGAGCGCTTCGAAGATCTGGTTGCCCGCGTCGAGGCAGGTGAGGACGATAGCCTCTATCTTGGCCAGGACATTCTCTGTCAGATCATCAGCCGATACCCTCAAATCGCTCACCTGATCCCGCGCGACCTGCTGTGGTACTTCGGGGGCGATTGTCTGCACTTCATGCCGGACGAAGAGATCGCTCAGTACCAGCTGCTCGACGAGCATCAGGCAGAGGCCGAAGCGCGGGGCGAAAGCTTCGACTGGGCGCAGGCCCGTCAGCTACTGATGTCGAACTGAGGCTACTAACCGGACCGTTGCGGATATTCGGGCATCCGCAACGGCAGTAGCCATGAACGGCCAGGGGAATGACGAGCACAAAAAAGCCGCCCTTAGGCGGCTTTTTCGTTACATCTGGAGCGGGAAACGAGACTCGAACTCGCGACCCCGACCTTGGCAAGGTCGTGCTCTACCAACTGAGCTATTCCCGCAAATCTGACGCCGAAGTGGCGTCCCCTAGGGGACTCGAACCCCTGTTACCGCCGTGAAAGGGCGGTGTCCTAGGCCACTAGACGAAGGGGACGTATCCGGTCTTCACTGTGCCGAGGTGTTACCCTGGCTACCTGCTGCGCTCAATGTTCGCTGCAAGTGGCGCGCATTTTAGGCAGCCCCCAATGACCCGTCAACCCCCAAGTTGATATTTTTCCAAGTTTTTTTCGGTGGCCACGGACTACGCTACCTTGCGCCCGCCTCTCTCCCCGGAGAGCCTCCTGCTACGGACCGAACCCCGCGCGTCGGGCGGTCAGCGGGATGTCTCAATACGCGCTTGCCAGCGCAGCGTTTAGGGCGGATTCTAGTGTCACTACGCTATCTGGTCGTTTCGACTGGTATCCGGACTACAAGGGAGAAGTTAGCCGTGTCACCCATGCTCATCGGTGTATTGGTCGCGATAGGAGTTGCCGTGCTGATCAGCATCGGCTTCATCAGCCACAGTCTGGAGCGCTCTCGACTTGAAAGGGCCCGGCAGGTCGCCGAGTTGTCCGCACGCATCCGGCACTGCAGCAACATCGCCTCCCAGCTTCCCGGCCAGTTCATGAGCACCGAACTGGCCACCCTGCTACTCAGTATCGAGCAAAGCATGTTGTTGCAATTGCAAAAGCTCGATCGCAGGAATCCGAAGGTCGACAAGGAGTTGGCGAGCGTTCGGCAGCAACTGGCCGGCGGCGAACCTGCCATCAATAACCCGCCACGACAGATCGCTGATGAAGCTCAGGCCCGCGAGGCCCGTGACCTCCTGGAAAACCTGCACAAACTGATCGGCCAGGCCCATCGTGACGGCCTGCTGGACAAGGCAGGAATGGCGCGCTGGAGCGCTCAGATCCGACAGTTCCTCACCACTACCGCGATGGAGATGTATCAGAATCTCGCGCGCACTGCCGTGCAGGAAGGCAAGCCCCGCATTGCCAAGCTTCAGTACGAGCGAGCCCTGGGGTATCTGCAAAAGCAGAACGACCCTGCCTATGCCGAGCTGTATGCCAAGCTGCGGGCCAAGCTCAAACATGCAGAGGAGCTCACCGTTCAGAGCGAATTGCGTGCCGCAGATGGTCATAGCGAGCTGGAAGCCGGTATCGCCGAACTGGACAAGGACGACGAGCTCTGGAAGAAAAAGGCCGTCTACGACGACTGACCCCGTTACCCTCAGCTGCTCGACGGCACCTCCCGCTCGAGCAGCATCCGCCCCAGATGGTCGCGGGCAAACTGATAGGCACAGCGCCCGTTACGATTGCCCCGCCCAAGGGCCCAGCGTACCGCCTCCCTGGCCAGCGTGTCGGTCCATTCACATTGCATTCCATGACGCTCACCCAGAGTTGCCAGCCAATGCTGAACGACCTCCAGATACTGATCCTGGGTGAAAGGATAGAACGAGACCCACAGGCCGAAGCGGTCCGACAGCGCAATCTTTTCCTCGATCGCCTCACCCGGATGCAGCTCCCCGTCGACCATGCTCGCTCCGAGATTGTCGCTACGCTGCTCGGGCAGCAGATGGCGGCGGTTGGACGTGGCGTACAACAGCAGGTTTTCCGGCGCAGCTTCCACGGTACCGTCCAGCACGGTCTTCAGGGTCTTGTAGGCGCTGTCGTCCGCCTCGAAGGCGAGGTCATCACAAAAGAGCAGAAACCGCCAGGGCGCTCCGGCAATGCACTCGATCAGCGCGGGCAGGTGCACCAGATCCGCCTTGTCGACTTCTATCAGCCGCAAGCCAGCAGACCGATGCTCCGCCAGCAGCGCGCGTACCAACGATGACTTGCCGGTACCCCGCGCACCCCACAGAAGCGCATTGTTGGCGGGTAGCCCACGCACGAACTGACGGGTATTGGCAGCGAGCAGTGCCTTTTGTCGGTCCACCCCTCGCAGATCGTCAAGCCGCATATCCAGACTCACCGTGAGTGGCCGCAGCCAACCGCTGTCACCCTTCGCCATCCAGCGGGCAGCCCAGGTCCCGGTCCAGTCGACCGAAGGTGGTGGAGACGGAAGCTGCTGCTCGTAGCGATCAAGAAAGCGGGTAACGCGCTGAACAAAGGCATCCAGGGCAGGGTTTGTCATGCAGTCCTCCAGGCCGGTCATATCTGCCAAGCATGCCATGACCGCTGCTTTCTGACATCCCGGCGCACCTTGGTTCGGAACAGCAGGCTGCCGAGCGGGGCCAATCTGCGCTAAGCTCGGAACATGAACCGACGCAGGACGCCCCTTCCGCTCACATGAATATTCGTTTCACCGACCGCCTCTCCTTCAAACAGGCGCGGCAAGGCGTTCTGGCCGCCTTCATTCTGGGGACGCTGCTCGGGCTGGTGCAGGTGCTGCTGGACTACCGTTCAGAGGATGCGGCAATCGACCGAGAGGTTCAGGCGCAGATCAACGTCAGCCTGGGGCCTGCATCGCGCATCGCCTATAACATAGACGCGGAACTCGCCAGCGAGCTGGTCGCAGGATTGCTCAAGGCGCCGCCCGTCGTCCGTGCAGAGATCATCGACCACAATGGCATCGCCCTGGCCAGTGTCAGTCGGCCGATGGTCGACAGCCCCTATCGCCCGTTCAGCGACGCACTCTTCGATCGACGCCGGGATTATTCCCGAGCGCTGTTCGTCGATCACGCGCCGGATGAATTGCTCGGGCATCTGGTCATAGAGGTGGACACCTTTCACCAGGGCGCCAATTTCCTCCGGCGCGCCGGTGTGACAATGCTGTCGGGCTTCGTTCTGAGCCTTATCCTCTCGCTGATCCTGGTCATCCTCTTCTACTCGATGCTGACCAAGCCATTGATCCGATTGATCGATCACCTGCTCCATATGCGGGCGGAGGAAGAACGCAGCCGACTCCCCTGCCCCGAACGGCACGAGCGGGACGAGATCGGCGCGCTGGTCGAGGTAATCAATCGCCAGCTGCAAAGCATCGACGTCAGCATGCGCCAGAAACTACGCGCGGAAGAGCGCCTTCGCCAGTATCTGGAAGAACTCGAAATCATCATCGAGTCGCGTACCACTGAACTGCAGAACGCCAACGCCCAGTTGCGCCTGTCGAACCAGGAACTCGAACGCTCGCGGGAGGAGGCGCTGGCCATGGCACGGGCGCGCTCGGCGTTCCTCGCCAACATGAGTCACGAAATTCGCACGCCTATCAATGGCCTGCTCGGCATGATCGGGCTGACACTGGACAGCCCACTCAATGAGGAGCAGCGCCAGCAGCTATCAATTGCCTATGATTCGGGCAAGGTGCTGGTCGAGTTGCTCAACGACATCCTCGATCTGTCCAAATTCGAAGCTGGCAAGCTGCAGCTCGAGCAGATTCCCTTCGACCTGGGCGGCCTGCTCGAAGAAACCACCAGCCTGCTGTCGCAGAACGCAGGCAAGCACGACATCGAACTAAGCTGCCGCATAGATCCGAACCTGCCCGGCATGCTGCTTGGCGACCCGACTCGAATACGTCAGATCGTTAGCAATCTGCTGTCCAATGCTCTGAAATTCACAGAGCAGGGGCATGTGGCCGTGCGCGTCGAGGCAGTGCCTGCCGGCGGGGAGCGACTCTGGGTGCACATCAGTGTCAGCGATACCGGCATCGGTATTTCGACCGAAGCCCTGGGTAGCATTTTCACGCCTTTCACCCAGGCCGATGCGCATATATCCAGACGCTTCGGGGGAACAGGGCTCGGGCTGGCTCTGTGCAAGAGTCTGGCCGATGCCATGCAGGGGTCACTGACTGTCAAATCGGCGCTCGAACAGGGCAGCACCTTCACGGTCAGCCTGCCGCTGCTGCGGCACGTGGGGCAGCCAACCTACAGCTACCCGACCCCCCGGAGGGTTCTGGTCTGGAACCGCATGGGACGGCTGCAGGGCGAGATTCTGGTGGAATTGCTGGAGCACTGGGGCATGCATTGCTGGCGGCTGGATTACCAGAGCCTGCCACTACCCGACGCACCCATCCCGCCCGCGGACTTCTGGATAATCGACCATGCCGATGCCGCACGCGAACTGGCGGCACGTCAGCCCGATGTCCCGCGGCTGCTGGTATGCCCGTTCACGCAGTTCCTGCCGCTGCAGGAGGCCCGGCAGTTGGGCATTCACCACCAGGTGGCCAGCCCGCTTACGCGTGCCCGCCTGGCGCGCGCCATAGACGCGCTCTTCGTTGGCGAGGCTCCCGCCCTACCCACCGACACCCCGGCAGTCGAACCGCGCGACCAGCGCATCCTGCTGGTCGAGGACAACATGGTCAACCAGATGGTCGCGCGGGGCATGCTGAGCAGGCTTGGCTACGATGTCGACGTCGCCGAGCATGGCGAGGCTGCACTGCAGTGGCTGGAAAAGGCCGATTACGACCTGGTGCTGATGGACTGCAACATGCCGGTGATGGACGGTTACGAAACCAGCCGACGGATGCGTGCAGACCCACGCTGGCAGAACGTGCCGATCATCGCGCTCACGGCCAACGCCCTGCATGAAGACCGCCTGCGCTGTGAAGCTGCCGGCATGAACGACTACCTGGCCAAGCCCTTCAAACGCGAAAACCTGCAGAACATGCTCGAGCGCTGGCTGACCTCAGCGTGATCCCCGGCAGCCCCTGTAAGCTTCACTCCGCCTGACGCGGCCCCAGCTCCAACGCCACCGAATTGATGCAATAGCGCAGACCAGTCGGCGGTGGCCCGTCGGGAAACACGTGGCCAAGATGGGCGTCGCAGCGCCCGCACAGCACCTCGATGCGGTGCATCCCATGGCTGAAGTCTTCCGCTTCACTGACGGCATCCGGCGACACGGGTGCCCAATAGCTGGGCCATCCACAGCCGGCATCGAACTGAGTGTCGGTATCGAACAGTGCGGTACCACAGCATACACAGTGGTATACGCCCGGCTCGCCCTTGCGATAGTACTTGCCGGTGAAGGGGCGCTCGGTGCCCTTCAGCCGACAGACGTGAAACTGCGCCTCGTCCAGCTGTTCCCGCCAGGCAGCTTCTGTCTTGTTGATCTTGTCCACAGCTGTACTCCTCAAGTTGTGTCCTGCAGGCTTTTCCAGGTGCCGTCCAGGACGTATGATGCGGCATTGTTTTTCCGGATCCTAAGGTAAGCATCATGCAGGTAAGCAAGTCCAATAAATTGGCCAACGTCTGCTACGACATTCGTGGGCCCGTCCTGCGTCATGCCAAACGTCTCGAGGAAGAGGGTCACCGCATCCTCAAACTGAATATCGGCAACCCCGCGCCCTTTGGTTTCGAGGCTCCGGAAGAAATCCTTCAGGACGTGATTCTGAACCTGCCCACAGCGCAGGGCTACAGCGACTCCAAGGGCCTGTTCTCGGCGCGCAAGGCAGTCATGCACTACTGCCAGACCAAGAATATTCCCGGGGTTACCATCGAGGACATCTACCTCGGCAATGGCGTTTCCGAACTGATCGTCATGGCGATGCAGGGTCTGCTGAACAATGGCGACGAGGTGCTCATCCCGGCACCGGACTATCCGCTGTGGACCGCAGCGGTCAGTCTGTCGGGGGGGCGTCCGGTGCACTACCTGTGCGACGAGGAATCCGACTGGTACCCAGACATCGCCGACATCCGCAGCAAGATCACGCCCAATACCCGGGCCATGGTGGTGATCAACCCGAACAACCCGACCGGCGCGGTCTACTCCCGCGACATGCTCGAGCAACTGGCGCAGGTAGCGCGCGAGCACAACCTGATCCTGTTCGCTGATGAGATCTACGACAAGATTCTCTACGACGGTGCCGAGCACGACTCTCTGGCGGCAGTGGCTCCGGACGTTTTCTGCCTTACCTTCAACGGCCTGTCCAAGTCATACCGAGTAGCCGGCTTTCGCTCCGGCTGGATGATCATCAGCGGCCCGAAGGAGAACGCCACGAGCTACATCGAGGGCATCGATATCCTGGCATCCATGCGTCTGTGCGCCAACGTGCCGGCCCAGCATGCAATCCAGACCGCGCTGGGTGGTTATCAGAGCATCAATGATCTGGTTCTGCCCGGCGGGCGCCTGCTGGAGCAGCGCGATGCTGCCTGGGAACTGCTCAACGAGATACCGGGGGTCAGTTGCACAAAGCCCAAGGGCGCGCTCTATCTGTTCCCGAAACTCGATCCCAAGGTCTATCCGATCCACAACGACGAAAAGATGGTGCTCGACCTGCTGCTAAAGGAGAAGATCCTTGTGGTTCAGGGCACGGCCTTCAACTGGCCCTGGCCGGACCATTTCCGGATCGTTTCCCTGCCACGCAAGGATGACCTGGAGGTCGCCATCGGGCGTATCGCCAATTTCCTCAAGAGCTACCGCCAGTAAACAGGACCTGAAGCCGTGTCGGACCTGCACATAGAGGATTTCTACCGGGACGTGGCGGGAATTCTGCTCAGTCTGTACAACGGCTTTCCCAAGCCCAGCATACTGTTCGTCGAGGATCTGATCGGGCCGCAGGAACCAGACGCCTTTGGCGTTCCCTCTCCGCGTCACCAGGCCTGTTTCAGCGCCATGCTGTGGATGGCCGAAGAAGGCTTTCTGCGTTACAGCGACACCATCCGCCAGGAAGCGATCGACCAGTGCTGTCTGACCGAACGGGCGTTCGTCATGTTGTCTACCCCATGTAGCGAACTGCTCGACCCGGCGCTGCCGCCGGTGATCGGCCGCCAGCGCGCGACACTGGCCCAGCAGTTGCGCGACGCCCTGGCGAGTGAATCTTCAGTGCGTCTGGCCGAGGTCGTTCAACGCTGCTTCGAGCGGTCAGCACGGCGGGTCTGAGGCTACAATTTGAAATAGAGTGCTGATTGAAAGCCGCCCGGAATAACCCAATATACCCACCAGCAATATCGGACTCATGCGCCCAGACCCTTTGCGCATGAGCCGGCCTTAATATCAAATTTTTGGAGCTATGACCCCATGATGCGCATTTTGCTTTTTCTGGCCACCAACCTGGCAATCGTGCTGGTGGCCAGTATCACGCTCAGTCTGTTGGGGCTGGGCATCCATGATGGCCAGGGGGGCATGAACCTTCAGGGCCTGTTGATCTTCTGTGCAATCATTGGCTTTGCCGGCTCCTTCATCTCACTGTTCATGTCCAAATGGCTGGCCAAGCGCGGCACCCGGACGCGCATCATCGACCAGCCGCGCAACCGCCAGGAGCAGTGGCTGATGGAAACGGTCGCCGATCTGGCCAAGCGTGCCGGTATCGGTATGCCCGAGGTGGGGATCTTCCCCTCCCGTGCACCGAACGCCTTCGCGACGGGCTGGAACAAGAACAACGCGCTGGTTGCCGTCTCCGAGGGTATGCTGGAGCGTTTCAGTCCCGCCGAAATCAAGGCAGTCATGGCGCATGAAGTTGGCCACGTGGCCAATGGCGACATGGTCACCCTGACCCTGATTCAGGGTGTGGTGAACACCTTCGTCATGTTCTTTGCGCGGATCATCGGCAATTTCGTCGATCGCGCCGTGTTCAAGAACGAAAGCAGCGGCCCCGGTATCGGCTATTTCGTCGCCACCATCTTCGCCGAACTGGTCCTGGGTATTCTGGCCAGCATCATCGTCATGTGGTTCTCGCGTCAGCGCGAGTTCCGCGCCGATGCGGCGAGCGCTCAACTGGTCGGTGCCGGTGCGATGATCGCTGCGCTGGAACGGCTGCGCGCCGAGCAGGGTATCCCGGTCGAGATGCCCGGCGAAATGACCGCCTTTGGCATCAATGGCAATCTGAAGAATGGCCTGGCTGGCCTGCTGATGACCCACCCGCCGCTGGAGCAGCGTATCGCAGCACTGCGCAACGGCAACTATCGCTGATCGGGCGAAACGAAAAAGGCGGCTCTCGGGCCGCCTTTTTCATGTGTTACCGTTCACTTGAGTCCGCTTCGGCCTTCCAGCTGACGGGATAGAGCATTTCCTCACGATACCCACTCAGCACCCTTCGCAAACCGGTGAGTGCCTGGTCAAGCTCGGCATCGCCGGTATCGACCAGAAACGGCCGCCCTTCCAGGGTGCGTAACTTGGACTTGGTCGCCACGACATATAGATTGTCGAGCCCCACTGCACGGATCACCCGCGGCGATAGTTGCTGATTGCCCCGACCCAGTATGTGGCCCTGGCCACCGATCGCCGTCACCAGGATTCGCCAACTATCGCCTTCTGCCAACAGATCCCAGAGCTGGCGTTCGGTCGCATCACGCAGTATCAGCCTGCCGTGCCTGAGTACGTCCACTCCCAGCAGGGTGCCTTCCAGCCCCATTGCCTGCAATAGCCCCTGGGTAGTGGAACCGGGACCCAGTATCCAGCCCTCGTCCTGCTCCTCCTGAAGCCATCCGGCAATATCATCCAGCACCAGGGTTTCGACTTCCCGGCCGCCCTGCTTGACCTGCTGCACGAAGCGCCCCTCAACCGGCACGGCCAGCTCGCCATAATGCCGGGTTCGTACCTGCCCCTGGCGAAACGCGTCTTCGTCGATATCACGCACTTCAGCATCGCCCAGACGTACCAGATCACCCTGCACCAGCAGGCTGACCAGTTCCCCGGCAGCCCTGGGGTTGACGGCATAGACACCGGAATGAATCTTGACGCCGGCCGGGATGCCCAGCACCAGCTGCCCGGTGGGCAGGCTGTCGCAAAGGTCCCGTGCCGTGCCATCTCCACCGGCGAAAAGCAGCAGATCGACACCCCGCTCTACCAGCAGCCGACCAAGACGCTGGGTGTCCTGCGCGGTGGTGCGCTCGCTGGCAAGCTCACCGACCACTTGGTGGGCAAAGCCCATGTCGTCCAGCAGAGCCGCGCCCATCGGCCCGGGAGCAGCCAGAAAAAACAGCCGATCACTCAAGGGGCGCAGCACTTCCAGCGCCTGGCGCACACGCTCCTGGGCACGCGGCTCCACGCCCAGCGCAAGAGCGGCCTCGGCCACCCCATCGGAACCCTTCAGGGCGGCCTGTCCGCCCAGGCCCGCCAACGGGTTGATAACAAGGCCAATTCTAAAAAGATGCGTCATGGGATATTCCTGCACGCTTCGCGGTCATAAAAACGACACCGTGATGCCATATTCTGCGCTCGGGCCAGCCGGCTCAATGCACGGCGAACAACATGGGAGACAAACAGTGAGTCCAGCCTACTCGCGGCAACAGCGTGACACCACCCATCATAGCTTCGACTCGAATTTCGAAACCGCAGGTTTTCTGATCGATGAAAACGGTCAGGAAATCGCCATCACCGAGCAAATGATCCAGCAAGCCTGCGCCGATCTCGAGCGACAATGGCGTCCAGCGCGCAGCCGGGTTTCCGCCGCACGCTAGCAGTCCAGCCCGGCGCCCCGCAGCAATGCTCTGGTCGGCGCCTCCATTCCCTGCCGCACGCTGATCTTCAGCGAATCGCACTCCCGCCTCAGCGGGTAGTCCCGGCGCAACCGATCAAAACCCTGACGCACGTCCGCCACGCTGCCCGCCTGGGCGAGCATTGCGCGAAACCGTGCATCGTCATCCCGCACGTCATAAACATAGCGCAGGGCCCGGCAGAGCAGCCAGTCGGCCGGAGCGCCAGCCTCGGCCAACCATTCCATGCGACCCTGCAGGGGCGCCAGCTGCTCCAGTTTCAATCGGGCCGGCCGTCCAACATGGCAGCTGAATGCCTGGTAGATCTGTTCGGTACCGCGCAGCTTGCCGTCCAGGCTGTAACCGGCAATATGCGGCGTCGCCAGCCGGCACAGGCGGGCAAGTACCAGATCGACCTCCGGCTCGCCCTCCCAGACGTCCAGAGCCACCTGTAGATCATCCCTCTCGAGCAGTAGCTCGCGTAGCGCCACATTGTCCACCACGGGACCACGGCTGCTGTTGATCAGCCAGGCGCCTGGCCGCAGCTGCGACAGACGATTCGCATCGAGCAGATGCCTGGTGGGATGGAGCCCGGTGCGTTCGAGCGGCACATGCAGACTGATCACATCAGCCTGCTCGAGCAGCGCGTCCAGGCTGACGAACCCCGACTCACCCCTCGCGGCCCGCGGCGGATCGCAGAGCAGCGTCTGTACGCCCAGGGCAGCCAGAGTAGCGGCAAGACGTCCGCCCACCTGCCCGACGCCGACAATGCCGACAATCTGCTGGCGCCACGGTTTGCCGGTCATCTCGCTGAAGCTCAACATACAGCTCAGAACGTACTCGACTACACCGCGCGCGTTGCAGCCCGGTGCGCTGGCCACATCGATACCGGCGGCGTTCAGGCCCGCCAGATCGAGGTGATCGGTGCCTATGGTGCAGGTTCCCACGAAGCGGACCGGGGTACCGGCGAGCACGGCCGCATCGACACGGGTCACCGACCGCAGGATCAGTGCGTCCGCATCCAGCACATGCTCCCGGGCAATGGTGCGGCCCGGCAGGCGCACGACGTCGCCAAAGTCGGAGAAGAAAGCGTCGATGAGCGGGATATTCTCGTCAGCGATGATGCGCATGATTTGCCTCGTGCTGGTGACCGGCTCAAAGCCGCTCCAGGCTGAATTCATCGGCGGCAAGGGACTGGCCGGGCCGGTAGTAATCGAGTAGTGCCTGTACGAACCGTGCAGGCCGGGCCGGGATGCCTTCAACCAGATACCGCCGAGCCTGCTCCACCACATTCTGCTTGAACGGTAGCGCATCGGTTGGCTCGCCACTGAGATTGTCCAGGCTTACCCGGAACGGGTGTCCCGCAGCTTCACAGAATAGCCATTCGAGCGCCTGGGGCTTGATTTCCACCGCTTCGAACGCATGCTGCTGGGCAGCGCTGCGTCCATCCGGGGCATACCAGTAGCCAAAATCCGGCAGCTGCCGACGCGCTTCACCAGCGACACACCAGTGCGCAATCTCATGCAACGCGCTGCGAAAGTAATCGCGAGTGAACAGGATCCGGTGCATGGGCTCGCCCGGCCCTGCGGGCAAGTATTCAGGCTCGGCGGCGCCGGCTATCAGCCGGGTGTTGTGCGAATCGGCAAAGCAGTCGGCGAACAGCCGGACCAGATCCTGGCAATCGTGTTTCATGGACAGGTGGACAATACCGGGCAAGTTGTTAGGATGGTGCGCTTTTGTGCAGACCACCATTCCTATGACAGCCCCGCAAACCCGCACCCGACGGCGCCGCAGTGTAACAGAACTGCGCGGCCTGATCTGGCTCGCACTGCCCATCATAGCGGCGCAGATGGCGCATACCCTGCTCGGCTTCGTCGACACCGCCATGGCGGGACGAGTCAGCGCCGAAGCGCTGGCCGCAGTTGCGCTGGGCAATGCCTTCTGGGTGCCGACCTATCTGTTTCTCACCGGCGTGCTGATGATCATCACATCCAAGGTGGCCGCAGCGAGCGGCGCCGGGAAGCTGGGCGCAACCGGGGCGCTGGTGCGCCAGGGCGTATGGCTGGGGCTGTTGCTCGGACTGGTCTGCGGCGGTTTTCTCGCCTCGGTGGAGCCCATCCTGCACTGGATGGCGGTGCAGCCCGAACTGATCGCGCCAACCATGGGGTATCTGCGCGCCGTCGCGGTGGGGTTTCCGGCCGTGGCACTCTACCAGGCACTGCGGGGCCTGAGCGATGGGATGTCGCAGACCAAACCGACCATGCTGATCGGCTTCATGGGGCTCGCAGTGAACGTGCCCTTCAACTACATCTTCGTCTACGGCAAGCTCGGTATGCCGGCGCTGGGCGCGGTCGGCTGCGGCGTGGCCACTGCCATCGTCATGTATTTCATGCTCGGCTGCATGCTGGTGTACCTCAAGCGCGAAAAGCGCTATGCAGCGACCGGACTGTTCGAACGCTTCGACTGGCCGAACTGGGCGACCATGCGCCACCTCCTCGGCCTCGGGCTGCCTATCGGGGTGGCGCTGTTTGCCGAAACCAGCATGTTCTGCGTCATCGCCCTGCTCATTGGAGGGCTCGGCGCGGTGGTGGTCGCGAGTCATCAGGTGGCGCTGAATTTCTCGTCACTGACCTTCATGGTGCCCTTCAGTCTGGGCCTGGCGATTACCGTGCGCGTTGGCCACAACCTTGGGCTTAACGGCGCTCGCGCCGGGCTTTTCGCGGCCAAGGTGGGGCTGGTGGTGGCCTTCCTCTACGCGTTCGTGGCCGCGACGCTGATGCTCGGCCTGGCTGACTGGATTCCGCGCCTGTACACCAATGAGCCGGCTGTCATCGCCCTGGCGTCCAGCCTGTTCTTCTACGCGGCGCTGTATCAGTTTTCGGACGCGGTGCAGGTGGCCTGTGCCGGAGCACTGCGCGGCTACCAGGACACCCGATTGCCGATGCTGCTGACGCTGATAGCCTACTGGGTGATCGGCCTGCCGAGCGGCTATCTGCTCGGCCTGACCGATACCTTCGGCCCGGCCCAGGGCCCAGCCGGCTTCTGGCAGGGACTGATCATCGGGCTGACCGCGGCGGCGCTTTTCCTGTCGATCCGGCTAGCGGTAATAGGCGGGCGGCGCAAGCGTCAGGAGCGCCTTGTCCGCGCGTGAAGCCCGCCGCGGCCCATGCGATACTGGGCGCTCCACTCAGGTTGAGGGCCGGTGAATGTTACGCATGGCAATGCTGCTGGTGGCGCTGCTCGGGGTAACGGCCTGCCAGCCACAACCCGAAGCCAGCCGGCAGATGGACAACTACCTCGAACGAGTCGGTCGCGTACTGGGCCAATCCTGGGAGCCGTGGCAGAGCGACTCGCTCAGCGACTATCGCCTTCCGCCTCGTAGGGAGCGCATGCTCGAGGTGCCGGAAATCCGTATCGGGCTGCTCGATCTGGTGGTGGAGTCGCGCCGCTGCCAGACCCTTCAGCAGGTCGTCAGCGAACGCAACAGCAGCCTCGGGCGATTGATGCCGGCAAGCCACCTGCTGGCCTATGAGGGGGATCTGCTGCGCGCCATCGAAGCCTGTCTGCAGGTGATCGAAGGCGACGATAGCCGGGCTGGTCTGCGCAAGCAGCTCAGCGAGATCATGCAGATCAAGCGGGACAACCTGCCAGCCGCCTTCTGGAACGCTCTCAATGGCAGCGGGGAGTTCGAGAGCTACCTGCGCTTTGCAGACCGACCATTGCCGGTAACGGCGACGCCAGTGACCGATCACGAAGCGCTCGCCGCATTGCAGGTACTTGCCGGCATCGGCGCTGCCCTTCCGGATGAACTGCCACCCGGCCGCGAACAGATCGAGCCACTACTGCAGGCATTGCAACGCAGTGACCGCAGCAGTCAGTTGATTCATACCCTGTCCCGCCTGACCCACACCCTGGAGCAGGCCGCCGCGATGCTCGAAGCGCGGCCGCCAAACCACCTTTGTCCGTTGGGTGCTCCGACCGAGCGGTCGCGCATTTTGATGAACGTGTTCACCACCTTCTACGCCGGGGAACTACAACCGATTCTGGCCCAGACCCAGCGGCTGGGTACACCATGGCAAAGCAGCCTTGCGGCACTCTCGCAGGTACCCGGCGCACCGGAGCCCACGGCCGAGTACCTGGCCAGCCTGGTGACCGCCGATGACAGCCTGTGGAACCGCTACCAACGCGGTCTGGCACGCCACACTCAGGCCTGGCAGGAGGTGCTCGGAGCCTGCCAGCAGGGACCGGGTCAGGAGGGTTGGCAGGCGCAGCCCGAGAATGCTCAGGCCTTGCGGATGAGGTAACGGAAAGTTCCGTCCTGCTCTGACTGCTCGACCAGTTCATGGTCGAGAAAGGTGCAGAACCTGGGGATGTCCCGCCGCGTCGAGGGATCGGTGGCAAACACTTCCAGCAGCTCGCCAGGCGCCATGTCGCGGACCGCATTGTGCAGCATCATGACCGGCTCCGGGCAAAGCAGTCCTTTGGTATCGAGCTGTTTCAAAAGGCGTGACTCCAACACGTGTGATGCGTCTCAGGACGAGCGGAAATTATCCGCAAAACGTCGCTCACTTGCCAGCCAATCGAGCAAGGTTGACACTAGGCGTATCTCCATCACCAAGGAAACTTCATGATCAAGGTATTGATTGAGCGTGTCATAGCCGAAGGACTCGAACAGCCCTACGAAGAGGCTGCGCGCAAGGTCATCCAGCAGGCCATACAGTCCCCCGGCTTCATCTCCGGCGAGTCGTTCCGCGACCTGGAGCGCCCAAACCATCGCATCGTGATGGTGACCTGGCAGAACCGTTATTCATGGGAGCGCTGGGAGCAGTCCCAGGCCCGTATCGACAGCATCAGCGCCTTCGCCCCGATGTTGATGGAAGAAGAGCGCATCACCCTGCTCGAGCCGCTCTGAAACAGGCAGTACCAGCCGGACTCAATGGTCCGGCTGCACCTTGTAACTCCCCGCCTGCAACACCCTGACGTGGCAGGTCACCTCTTCCCGGTCGGAATACAGCTGCTTGCAGGCGATCGTGCCGCGAATGCCGGCTTCATCCATAGCCTCCTGCACGTGCTCCATGCACTGCAGCACTTCGTAGTAGCGTCGCTTCATCGGCAACTTGAAGTTCACGATCGCCTCACGGCACCAGCCACGGCTGATCCAGCGTGCCAGCAGCGCGCTGGAACGGGCCGGCTTGTCGACGATGTCGCAGACCATCCACTGCACCGGCGCACGGGGCTTGAACAGATAGCCATCCGCTTCGACGTGCTCGACCTGTCCGCTATCCATCAGCGCCCGGTTCATCGGCCCGTTGTCCACGGCGATGACCTTCATGTGACGATTGACCATCTGCCAGGTCCAGCCACCCGGCGCGGCACCCAGATCGACCGCCTGCATGCCAGGCGCCAGACGCCGATCCCACTGGTCTCGCGGAATGAAATGGTGCCAGGCCTCTTCCAGCTTGAGCGTGGAGCGGCTCGGTGCTTCCCGGGGCACCTTCAGGCGCGGAATCCCCATCGGCCAGGGCGCGGCATTGTTGGCCCAGGACCAGCCAACGAAGATGCGCTCGCCCGACTCGAAGCAGATGTGCAGGCGCGGAGCGTCGGCCTTGTTCGGTCGCAGAAATCGCGTCTTCAGCAACACGCTTTCCAGCGGACGACCAAGCTTCTTGGTCAGCGCCGCCATGGCCTTGCCGTCGTTGGTGTCAGCGGTTTCGAGCCACAGCGTGGAAGCCAGCGGCCCCTGCGCACAGGCGGTGATGATGGGGGTGATACGGTCCTCGGCGGGCACGTCCAGCCAGGAACCCAGGGCCCATTGCCGAACGAAGATCAGGGACTGGAAATCCAGCCGGCGCATCAGCAGCTGAGCCTCGCCCTCTTCCGGGCAGACGAAGCGTACCAGCGCCGTGCCTTCACGGGTGACCGCGTAGCCGGCGACGCCCTGGGCGGCGGCGAGCTCCTGCAGCTCGGCAGCCGCCTCGCCCTCGAAACCGGGGCGACAGTGCAACAACAATTCCTGCATGGCAATTTCCAGTAGATCCAAAGGGTGGCTACTGTACAGCCTGCGCAGGAGCTGTTGAAGCAATTGCGCAAGGCGCAAGCGAATCAGGCCGCTTCGGACTGACGCAACTGGTGAGCGGCATCGACCATCGCGCGCAGTGCAGCGAGGGTTTCCGGCCAGCCGCGGGTCTTCAGCCCGCAGTCCGGGTTAACCCACAACCGCTCCGGCGGGATGACCCGTGCGGCCTTGCGCAGCAGTCTGACCATCTCGGCTACCTGCGGAACCCGTGGCGAATGAATGTCGTATACACCCGGCCCGATCGCATTGGGATAGGCAAAGTCGACGAAGGCATCCAGCAGTTCCATATCCGAACGGGACGTCTCGATGGTGATGACATCCGCATCCATATCGGCAATCGCATGGAGTATGTCGTTGAACTCGCTGTAGCACATATGGGTATGGATCTGGGTCGCATCCTGCACGCCCGCTGCACTCAGGCGGAACGCCTGTGACGCCCAGCGCAGGTAGTCGGGCTGGGCACCCCGGCGCAGCGGCAACCCTTCCCGGTAGGCCGGTTCGTCGATCTGAATTACCCTGATTCCGGCCGCTTCCAGATCCTGTACCTCGTCCCGGATGGCCAACGCCAACTGCCGGGCACTGGTCTCGGCCGGCACGTCTTCACGCTGGAAGGACCACATCAGCATGGTCACCGGACCGGTGAGCATGCCCTTCATCGGACGCCTGGTCAGGCTCTGGGCATAGCATGTCCACTCCACCGTCATCGGCTTCGGACGACTGATATCGCCAACGATGATCGGCGGCTTTACACAGCGCGAGCCATAGCTCTGTACCCAGCCGAAGCGAGTGAAGGCGTAGCCCTCCAGCTGTTCCCCGAAGTATTCGACCATGTCATTGCGCTCGGCTTCGCCATGCACCAGCACGTCCAGCCCCAGCGCCTCCTGTTCATCGACCACCCGGCGGATTTCGGCACGCATGGCCGCCACGTAATCGATCTGGTGAATCCGACCCTGGCGTAATGCCTGGCGCGCGGCACGGATTTCCGGCGTCTGGGGAAAGGAGCCAATGGTGGTGGTCGGCAGCAGCGGCAGCTGCAGTTCGCGCTGCTGCACCTGTGCTCGAACCGCAAAGGCCGACTGGCGTTGCAGATGGCCTTCCTGCACCGCAGCCAGCCTGTCGGCCACTGCAGCGCTGTGTACTCTGGGCGAGCTGGCACGGGCCTGGCGAATACGGTCGGACTCGGCCAGCGCGAATTGCACGTCGGGATCGTCGAGCCGGTCGAGGGCACGGGCAAGCAGACTCACTTCGCCAACCTTTTGCGCAGCGAAGGCGAGCCATTCACGGACGGCCGGCTCAAGATCCGTTTCACGCTCGAGGTCCACCGGTGAATGCAAAAGCGAGCAGCTCGGCGCCACCCAGAGATTGTCACCGAAACGCGCCTTCGCTTCCTGCAACCTGGCAAGCGCGACGGCCAGGTCGCAGCGCCACACGTTGCGGCCGTTGACCACCCCGAGGGACAACACCTTGTAGCTTGGCAGCCGGTCCAGCACCGCGGCGAGCTGATCGGGCGCACGCACCAGATCTACATGAAGACCGTCCACCGGCAAGGCACAGGCCAGGCCAAGGTTGTCTTCCAGCGCTCCGAAATAGGTAGTCAGCAGCTTTTTGAGCGGCGCGCGCTGCAACTGGTTGTAGGCTGCCTCATAAGCCGCGCGCCAGTCCGACGGCAGATCCAGCACCAGTGCCGGCTCGTCTATCTGCACCCACTCGACGCCCAGCGCCTGAAGTCGGTTGAATATGTCGGCATAGACCGGCAGCAAGCGCTCCAGCAGGTCCAGCTTGTCGAAGGATTCACCCTTGACCTTGCCCAGCCATAGATAGGTCAGAGGGCCGAGCACGACCGGCTTGACCCTATGCCCCAGCGCGAGCGCCTCCTCGACTTCTTCGAACAACTGATGCCAGCTCAGTGCGAACTGCTGGTCTCTAGTGAATTCAGGTACCAGATAGTGATAGTTGGTATCGAACCACTTGGTCATCTCGCAGGCGAAGGTTTCCCGTCCGCCGCGGCTCACACCGCGAGCCATCTGAAACAGCGTGTCCAGGTCCGGCCAGGCGGCCGGCCCAATGGATGGCACGACACGCTCCGGAACGGCACCGACCATCAGGCTGTGGGTCAGCACCTGGTCATACCAGGCAAAGTCTCCTACCGGCAGCAGATCAATGCCTGCTTCGGCCTGCAGCTGCCAGTGTGCTGCCCGTAGCCTGCGGCCGGCTTCCAGCAGTTCGGCTCGGTCTGCCTTGCCGCTCCAGTATGCCTCGAGTGCCTTTTTCAGCTCGCGGTCTCGGCCGATACGCGGAAAGCCCAGGTTGTGCGCCAACGCCATGTCGTGTCTCCATCAGTGAACATCGTGAGCAGGGATGGTGACGGGCGGCGCCAGGTGAATCAAACTAATGATTCTAATGCTAAACTTTTAACAAATTCATGTTGGAGACGACCATGCTGGAGATTCGCCACCTGAAAACCCTGGTGACGCTGCGAGAAGCGGACAGCCTGGTCGAAGCGGCCGAGCGATTGCACCTGACACAGTCAGCTCTTTCCCATCAACTGAAAGACCTGGAGGAGCGTATCGGTCAGCAGCTGTTCGCACGCAAGACCAAGCCGGTGCGCTTTACCAGCGCCGGGCTGCGCCTGCTGCGGCTCGCCGACAGCCTGCTGCCGCAAGTGCGCCAGGCCGAGCGAGACCTTCAACGTCTCGCCGGCGGCCAGGCCGGACGCCTGCACATGGCTATCGAATGCCACAGCTGCTTCCAGTGGCTGATGCCCACCATCGACCAGTTTCGCAACGCCTGGCCGGAGGTGGAGGTCGATTTCGCCTCCGGATACTTCTTTGCTCCCCTCCCCGCCCTGGCACGCGGCGATCTCGATCTGGTGGTCACGTCCGACCCGCAGGAAATAAACGGGCTGAGCTACGTTCCGCTGTTCACCTACGAAGCACAGTTGGCAATGAGCAACCAGCACCCGCTGACCAGTCGTGGGTATATCCAGCCCGAGGACCTGGCTGAAGAAACCCTGATCTGCTATCCGGTCGACCGTGAACGCCTGGACATCTTCAAGCATTTCCTCGGTCCAGCCGGCATCGAGCCTGCCGCGGTACGCAACGCCGAGCTGACCGTCATGATGATGCAACTGGTCGCCTCCGGCCGCGGCGTCTGCTGTCTGCCGAACTGGGCAATGGCTGAATACCTGCAACGCGGCTACGTCAGTGCCCGGCCGCTCGGTCCGGATGGATTGTATGGAACGCTCTACGCGGCAGTGCGTGAAGACATGCTGGAGATGTCCTACCTGCAGGATTTTCTGTTGACTGCCAAGGACACTTCGTTCGCCACTCTCGAGGGGGTCAGCGCCAAGGGCGCCTGAGCGATGCGGGTAATCCCAACACAGGATATTGGCCGCGTTTTTTCGATATCCGCGCCGATCATCGAGAAATGGATCACGATCTGGGCCATTTCACCCGAATAGGCGAGTGTCGCTGGGGCAGGTCCGGCGCTACTGTTGCCTCGCCTCGAGCTTCGCTGTCGGCCGCATGTCCGGGAGCTCAGGAATGTTGAAAAACAACAATTCCATAGAGAGATCCATCATGAAAGCGAACACTTTCAAACTCGCGACTCTTTCAGCAGCCCTGCTTCTTTCCACCCAGGTTCTTGCCAGCAATCCGACACCCACACCCCCCGGCAACGGAGGCGACGTATCGGCCTTCCCGTCGGTATCCGATTTCAGCCGTAGCGGCCCCTTCGCCACTACCAGCGGCAGCGAAGGCCCGAGCTGCACCATCTATCGCCCACGCACCCTCGGTGAGGCCGGGCGTCGTCACCCCATCATTATCTGGGGCAACGGTACCGGCAGCTCACCG
Organism: Pseudomonas sp.; assembly: GCA_030603065.1. Classification (GTDB taxonomy): domain Bacteria; phylum Pseudomonadota; class Gammaproteobacteria; order Pseudomonadales; family Pseudomonadaceae; genus Halopseudomonas. Next base: position 155 of record JAUVYN010000002.1, on the reverse strand, counting down.
AGCACCTACGGCTCGCTGCTTTCCCACTGGGCCAGCCATGGCTTCGTGGTCGCGGCGGCGAACACCTCCAATGCGGGCAGCGGTGACGAAATGATCGCCTGCCTGGACTATCTCGTTCAGCAGAATGGTCGCAGCTCGGGCACCTACGCGGGGAA
>JAUVYN010000118.1 GCA_030603065.1 Pseudomonas sp. | reverse complement strand
ATTCGACGATCACCGGGCAGCCGTTTTCATCCAGCCCAAGCGAATCGATCCGGCCCTTGTGGGTCTTGCCGGTGCTGTATTCGGAGGCGAGGCAGCGCACGCCGAGCAGTACCTCCATATGCGCCTCGACCTGCGCCTGCAACTCCTTTTCCAGCCGGACGCTGCGCCCGGCCAGTTCGTGAATGCTGCCGCCACCGAGCCGGAATAACTTGATATCGCTCATGAGGTTCGCTCGCCTCCTGGGTGTGTATCGAGCAAGGCGTCAGGCCTTGCTCTTGCGCGCTTTGGGCTTGGTGGATGCGGCCCGCTCGGCCTTGATGCGTTCGAGCAGTGCGGCGGCGCTGTTTTCGCCGGTGATCAGCTCGGGGTGGTCGTGGCGCCATTGTTCTGTCAGTTCGCCGCGGAAGGCCTTGGCGAGGATGGATTGGGTGAGTTTGTTGACCCGCTCCAGTGCGGCCTGGGCCTGTTGTTCGATGCGGTCGGCGTGGGCGAAGAGCTGGTCTACTCGGCGCACTATTTCGGTTTGTTCTTCTACGCTAGGCCAAGAAAGATTCAACAGTTTGAATTTTTGCTGAGTTAGGTTCATTCCGCTCTCAGAGATTCCAGTTTTCAGGCGCTCAATTTTTTCCATCACTGAAATTCGTTGAGTTGCAGGGCCAAGAATTTGCTAATTCCATGCTCTTCTCGGACCCTGTAGCGGTAAACCTTGTCGCAAATCATCAAATTACGGTCCACAGTTTGTACATAACAAGTTATTCCGCAGCGACTTCTTGGCCCCGCTCTAGTGGTAAGGATGTCGCCGGGTGAGACTTTAAGCTTTTCTCTGACTTTAAGTTCATTAGGCAGTTTTTTGTTCTCTGCGGAAACGAAATCGATGCTCTGCACAGCAGATGTTTTTATCACCCCCCAATCGTTAACGCTCGCTGGATAGCTAAGGCATTTAGGACTCCATCCCTGCTCGATCTCTCCAACAATTTCTCCAAGCCCAAGCACCCGCCACGCCTCGCAAGCCTTTCCCGTTCTCCACACCTCCGTCAACCGCCCACTCACCGCCGCAGCCAACACGGACTGGCGGAAGCGTTTGAGGATGTCGGGGATGCGTTCGAGGCGGGCTTTGGTGGTTTCCACCTGGGCCAGCAGGGTGTCGAGTTTGTCGGCAATGGCTTTTTGTTCGGCTAGCGGCGGCAAGGGGAACTCGTAGAACTGAACGTCTGCCGACTTCGCCGCCGGATAAAGCGCTCCTTGAACGGCACCACTTATCGCTTCAATAAATTCCTTGCTGCGAACCAAAGCAAACAGATAGCGCCCCTCGACTAGCTTCGGCTTTATGACTTCAAAGCCAGTAGACGCAATTTGCTGGTCCAATGCCTGTGGAACCAATGCGACGGCGTTTAGGTTTGGACGTGTAAGTGACACCAGGACATCGCCGGCGTTGATGACCTTACGCGCTCTGCTAGGCGCACCAGCACCTTTGAGACGCTGCGGGTCGCTTATGGTTTTGCTATTCCGGTTAATACTGCCGATATCAACGTAGATGAACGACTCATCGGGCCGAGGCGTCCTTTGTTCAGTTTTTTCAGCTACATCTTGAACGCGCGCTAAACACCATCCATCTGGCAGGGCAATCTCTTTCTGCAGATCGCTGCCCATCACACCTCCCCCTCCAACGCCACCATTAACGCTTCCAACTCCCCCAACGCCGCCGTCAGCTCCCCCATCGCCTCCGCCGCCAGCACGCTCGGCTCCGGCAGGTTGGCCGCATCTACACTGTCCTTGTCCTTCAGCCAGCTGATATCCAGCGAATCACCCTTGTGTTCACGTATCCAGTCACGGCTGAAGCTGCGCCAGCGGCTGTGGGCGAGGCGGTCGTCGACGTTCTGGTTTTCGTCGGTCTCGGCGGTTTCCACCTCTTCGGCGTTGAAGCTCCATTCGCCCTGCTGACGCGGGCTTTGTTCGTACACGGCCTCGAAGGGTTTGAGGTGCTGTTCGGTAAAGGGCGTGCGTTTGCCGAAGCTGGGCATGTTGGTGCGCAGGTCGTAGACCCAGACGTTTTCGGTGCAGCCTTCCTGCTGGAACTTGTCCGCTTCGCTGCCCTTGGTGAAGAACAGCACGTTGGTCTTGACGCCCTGGGCGTAGAAGATGCCGGTGGGCAGGCGCAGGATGGTGTGTAGGTTGCACTTGTTCATCAGGTCGCGGCGGATGTCGGTGCCCTTGCCGGCTTCGAACAACACGTTGTCCGGCAGCACCACGGCGGCGCGGCCGCCGGGCTTGAGGTTGCGGTAGATGTGCTGCAGAAAGGCCAGCTGCTTGTTGCTGGTCTCATAGGTCAGGTCATCCCGCGTGATGCTGGCTTCGCCGCCCTTGCTGGTGCCGAAGGGCGGATTGGCGAGGATGATGTCCGCCGCTGGCAGGGCCTGCCCGACCTGACCCAGGGCGTTGCCCAGGTGCACCACGCCTTCGTCGTCCCCTTCCATGCCGTGCAGCAGGCAGTTCATCAGCGCCAGGCGGCGGGTGTTGGGTACCAGCTCGACGCCGACGAAGGCACGGTTCTTCTGAAAGCTGGCCTGAGCGGCGGTCAGCTCCAGGTAGTCGTCGGTCTGCTCGCGCATGTACTGATCCGCAGCGACCAGGAAGCCGGCGGTACCGGCGGCCGGGTCCTGGATCACTTCGCCGGGTTGCGGGCGGATGCAGCGCACCATGGAGTTGATCAGCGCACGTGGGGTGAAGTACTGGCCGGCGCCGGACTTGGTTTCGCTGGCGTTCTTTTCCAGCAGGCCTTCGTACAGATCACCCAGGCCGTCCTTCTGCGCGCTGAACCAGTCGATCTGATCCAGCGTGCGGATCATCTGCTCCAGATGGCGCGGCTCGCGCAGACGGGTCTGGGCATCGGCGTAGATGGCGCTGATCAGTTGGTCGGCGTGCACCAGCAGACCATTGCTGTCCTTGCCGGTGGAGAGCGCCAGCAGAATGCGCTTGTAGTCGTTAAGCAGGTTGAGGCCGGATTTGCCGTTCAAATCGGTCCAGCGGCAGCCTTCGGGCAGGGCGTGCTTTTGCAGCAGGCCTGCTTCGGTGTTCTCGTGCACCATCTTGATGAACAACAGCAGCACCAGTTCGGTGACGTAGTCCGAGTAGTTGATGCCGTCGTCGCGCAGCACGTCGCAGAGATTCCAGAGCTTCTGGACGATGTCGTTGTTGGTCATGGGGTGGAGCTATCCTGAGTGGTAAAGGGTTGAAAGTGGTGGTTTTCGCTGCTGATCAGCGCCAGCAGCCGGGGATTGACGAAGAGCTTTTCCTTGCCGGCCTGCCGCTCCTGCAACACGCCGATGTCGCAGAGCTGCTTGAGGTAGACCGAGGCGGTCTGGCGCTGAGCGATGCCGGCGTCCACCAGATTGCCGATGCGGCAGTAAGGCTGGTGGAAAATGGTCTGCACCAGCTCATGGCTGTAGGTTTTGGGCAGTTGCTGCTGCACGTACACACGCGTCTGGTCCAGCAGCGCGCAGATCGCCTCGATCTTGGCGGTAGTCCACTGGGCGGTGTCTGCCACGGCGCCGAGCATATAGAGGATCCAGGGCTGCCAGGCAGCCTCGCGGGTGACGGCGGTCAGCAGGCGGTAATAGTCGGCGCGGTGCTGCAGTATATAGCGGCTGAGGTAAAGAATCGGCTGGCTGAGCAGCTGCTGGTCAATCAGATACAGCAGGTTGAGCACGCGCCCCGTCCGGCCATTGCCGTCGCCGAAGGGGTGGATGGCCTCGAACTGGTAATGGGCGACGGCCATCTTGATCAGCGGGTCGAGATCGTCCCGCTCATGCAGAAAGGCCTCCCAGTTGGCCAGCAGATCGCGAATCACGCCTTCGCCAACCGGCGGGGTGTAGACCACCTCGCCGGTGGCCTGATTGCCCAGCACGGTGCCGGGCACCTTGCGCACATCCATGCGCGTGCCCTTGATGACCGAGCAGATGTCCTGCGCGCTGTTGCTGCACAGGGGGCGCTGGCGCAGTTGCTCGACGCCCTGGCGCAGGGCGGTGCGGTAGCGCAGGGCTTCCTTGGTGGCCGGGTCGGCGTGTTCGGCATCCTCGGCGTACTGGAACAGCCGGTCGTTGGTGGTGACGATGTTTTCTATCTCGGTACTGGCGCGGGCTTCGAGCAGCGGCAGCAGATTGATCAGCAGGCCCTGATCGGGCAGCAGTTCTCCGGCGCGTTTGAGTTCGGCCAGCGCGGCGCGTGCGGGAATGCAGGCCTTGAGCAGCGTGACGTTCTCCACCTGCTCACGCGGGGGTGGGAGCAGCGGCAGCGCATTCCATGGCTCACGGGGATTCCATGTCATGTTTATCTTTTCCGATTTTGTCGACATGTGACGAGCTTATGTCGACGGAATCGACATGACAAGGTTATGTGTCGATAAAAAGGCCAGAAATCGACATAAGCTCCGACAGCTGTATAGATTCCGAGGTTTTCTATACATCATCAGGCGCTTTGCTGCGGCCAAAGTGCATCCCCCAGCTCGTCGAGTACCGCGTCCAGCTTCTCCCCCAACACCCGATCCAGCTGCTTCGCCCCGCCCTGCTCGGCAAAACGGTGGTTGACGAAGTCGCGGTCGAGGATGACTTCGTGCACCAGCTGTTTGGCGAGGCGCGTCAGCCATTGGCGCTGGGCCGGCGTCCAGGGGTGCTGGCGGTAGATCTGCTCCATGCCCTGCGCTACCCGGGCCTCGAAGGGCAGCAGGGCTTCACCCAGGGCGGCTCGACGAATGTGGCCGATGATGCTGGCGGCGATGTCCTGGTTGGTTTCATGGCGCACCGCGCTTTGCAGGCGCGCCTCGGAATAACCGGCGGCGTCCAGCAGCAGTCGAATTTCCCGCAGCTGTTCGCGGGTCAGGTCCCGCGGGCGGGTGACCACCACCTTGAGCGCGGCGGACTGGTTGATCTGCTCGCGGATGAACCGGTTGAAGCTGTCCAGATAGTCCGCCGGCTTGCTGTGCACGCCGTAGGTCTGCTTGCGCTCACGGATTTCATCCGCATGCTGGGAAATGACCGGCAGGCGCTCGCTGCCCAGTAGCGCCGCTACCTCGCCCAGCTGATGCAGCAACCCGCCCTGCTGGCGAATGAAGTCCGCCGCGGCACGGGGGCCGAGCTGCTGCAGGTAAGTGTGCAGGCTTTTCGGCTCCACACCCCAGAGCTGCTCCAGCTCGCCGAGCTTGTCCTTGAGCGCCGGGTTGCGCTCGGCCTTGGTCTCGGCCTTGCGCAACACCCGCATGAGCTTCTGCCCCAGCTGGCTGAGCACGACATCGGCCTGGGTTCTGCCCGCTTCGTCGCCGGGGCTGCTGAGCGCCTGCTCCAGCGTGTGAGGGTCGGTCAGCTCGCCAGCCAGCTGTTCGATGCTGATGCTCGGATCCTTCACCAGCGGCTGCATGGTGTTGACGGCCTGCAGCGCGGCGTAGATGTCCACCGGGTCGTAGATGCGGAAGACGGTCTTGCCGATCTCGTCGCAGCGGCGGGTGGCGCGGCCGATCATCTGCTCGTAGAGAATCCGCGACTTGACCCGGCGCATGAACACCAGATTGCAGATGCGCGGCACGTCGATGCCGGTGGTAAGCAGGTCCACGGTGATGGCGATGTTGGGGTAGCGCTCGTTCTTGTACTGCTTGATCAGCTGGTCGACCTTGTCGCTCTGGCCAGTGATCTTGGCCACGGCGGCCTGGCTGTATTCATTGCCGTACAGATCGCCGAAGGCGGCATCCAGCAGGCGCTTGACCATATCGGCGTGCAGGTCGGTGGCGCAGAAGATCAGCGTCTTCTCGTCACCAAAGGGGTCGAGTTCCTGAACCAGCTGCTCGCAGATGACCCGGTTGAAGTTCTCGTTGATTACCCCCCGGTTGAAAGCATCGACCTCGAAGTTGAGCTCGTCGTCCAGCTCGGCGGTTTCGATGGCGCCGGTCTGACTGTTGACCACTTCGACGGTATCGCCCTTCTCGAAGCGGATACCGTTCTGCGTGAGCAGGGTTTCATAGCGGATGGGCGGTTCGTGGTCGATCAGCCAGTCGTCCGCCACGGCTTCGCGGTAGGAATAGGTGTACACCGGCTTGCCGAAGATTTCGCTGGTGTGCCGCGCCGGGGTAGCGGTCAGCGCAATCTTCACCGCATCGAAGTAATCCAGCACCCGGCGGTAGCTGGACAGGTACTGGGCTGCATCGCGGGTGGCCAGCTCGCCTTCGGTCATTTCCTGATCGAGGGTGTACCCGCGGTGGGCCTCGTCAACGATGATGCAGTCGAACTGGTCGACCGGCGGGGGAACGTCGCTCATGAACAGCCGACGGGCCATGGCCTGAACGGTGGCGACCTGAATGCGGGTTTCCGCCTCGGCCGCCATGTCGCCCAGCTCCGCCACGTTGTAGATCTGCGAGAGACTGTGATTCTGCTCCAGCGGCGCCTCGTGGAAGGCATCCTGAGCCTGCTTGCCGAGGGCGGTGCGGTCGACCAGGAAGAGCACCCGGCGAAAGCGCTCGGCTTTCAGAAAACGGTACATCAGGCCAATGATGGTGCGGGTCTTGCCGGTGCCGGTGGCCATGGCCAGCAGCGCGTTGCGCGCGCCGTCGGCCAGAACGGCTTCAGTCGCCAGAATCGCCTGTTGCTGGTAGGGCCGCAGGCGCAGATAACCGAAGGGCTCGGCCTGCAACGCCTGTTCAGCCTGCTCCTTGCTACGGGTGAGCAGATCCTTCAGGCCCTGCGGGGTGTGGAATGCCTGCAGCGCCCGGCCGGTATTGGCTGGTTCACGCAGGTCGCGAAACCAGGTGCCGGATTGCTCTGCCAGCTGCGGCACGAAGGGCCGACCGTTGCAGGAGTAGGCGAAGGGCACGGTGTAATGACCGTCGTGCTCATCCGGCCAGGCGATGGTACGTCCGGCCAGCTCCCAGGCGCCTGTCAGCGGCGGCGCAACCTTGCAGCCACGGCTGTAGCGCTCGGCCTGCCGGAGCTTGCCGGCGACGTTGATGTTTTCCTTCTTGGCTTCGACGACCGCGATCGGGGTCAGGCCGCTGAACAGCAGGTAATCGGCTGGCCCTTCCTGGGTGGGCCATTCGGCGATGGCGCGGTTGGTGCCCTTCTCGGGCCGGGCGCCCTTGCGGTAGGTCAGGGCTTCGGTGTCGGCTTCCCAGCCGGCTTCGACCAGGTGCTGGTCAATGAGGATGCGCGTGAGATCTTCATTCAGAACGATCTGTTGGCTGGCACTGTAGCTACGCTGGGCCATCTGCTGACGCTGCTCGGTCAGCTTCGCATCACCCTGTGCGGCCAGCTGCTGTTGCAGTGCCTTGATCTGCCGTTCGTATTCAGCGCGCTGGGTGGCAAGCGCCTGTTCCTGTGCCGCAGCCTGCTGACTCTTGGCCCGCGCCTCTTCATCCATGGCCAGCGCCAGCGCTTCGTATTCGGCCTTTTCCTGGGCGATCAGGTCATTGAGCTGCTGGCTGGAGTCGATCTTCCGGCTGGCCTGCAGCAGCTCGTGGCGCAGCTGCTCGATCTCGGTCTGCAAACCGCGCAACTGCTCGCTGGGGTCGCTGGGCGCGACGAAGGCACCGACCCTGAAGCCAGCGCCGGCCTTGCCGAACGATTGGTGAAACCACACCGCCAGCGCGCGGGCGACCCTGAGGCCGTCGAGTGCTTCCTTGTGGCGGGTGCGAAACTGGTGGGTGGCGCGGTTACCCTCGATGCGCAGGGTATGGAATAGCTCACGCACCACAGGCTCGAGGCGCAGTTCACGGTTGATGCGATACAGCAGGTCGGCCTGGGAGGTCTGCTCGTCGAATTCTATGCCGGCCCTGGCGGCGATGTGCTGGGCCATGGCCTCGCCAAGCTGGCGCAGCTTGATCAGGGTGGTGTTGGGGTCGCTGGAGAAGGCTCGCTCGGCGGCGGACGCCAGCTGTACGAACAATGGATCGTGTTCGCTGAGAAAAGCGAAGTTGATTGAAGTGTCTGGCTCGGTCCCTTGCACGACGGCTCCCTGCGCTGCGTTGGCTGCGACCAGCTTAGCGCAATCTGCAGCAGCGGTGTTGGTCTACCGTCGGTGAGACAGCTTGCGCTCAATCCGCCGCCATCACCGTCAGCAGGACCACCGTAAAGGTCAACCAGAAGCTGCTCAGGGCTACCCACATGTCCAGCGCGTCGCG
>JAUVYN010000051.1 GCA_030603065.1 Pseudomonas sp. | reverse complement strand
CTTGGTGCCTTCGATGGTCATGTACGCGGGTGTTGGCATTGTGCTCTCCTTGCCTTGGGTAAGGGCCTGGTGGACGGCCCGGGAACCCCTGTATCGCAAACTACATGCCAGTTAATTCATTACCATTCAAATCAGGAATTTAGCGCATATGCTCTCTATCAACACATCGGAAATGCGAACTGAGTCACTTTCGATTGCGCAACTTATTGCGCAATGCAGGCAACTTTTTGCACATTTGCTGCAGACCAATAAAATCAAAGCATCTAGCGCGTCTTGAGTTATTTCTCAGTTATTTCTGCGCAAAAAATTGCCCATCCAATCACGGCAAAATAACCAACCATTTTTAATATCGCCTCCGCTACGGTTTGCGAAAGCTTAAAGATGTGACCCTCATCACAATACTCCTTTATATTCAAATGGTTGGCGTCAATCTACCGTCCCTTAAGAGACTACTGCCAGATATACAATAATTATTTTCTAAAACGCCCAACAGCTCACATAACGCATCTTGTATCGCAGGCGACCAATGCATAGGATGCGCCCCGTAAGCACTTTGCGCAAAAAATTGCACATGCGCATTGTGCAATAGATTGCACAACCTGATTACTGCGCAATAACTTGCGCAGAGAGTAAAAGAGGCGAATCCGGAAGTTTCGCCAAGCCCCGTATTCATGGATCGAAAGACCGTTATGCTCGCACCCAAATATGTCGCACTTGCTGCCTCTCCCATCGGAAAGGATGACTTCGCCGGCCCGGATGTGCGCTACTCCGCCGAGTACGAGCAGCTGGAATACGAGCTCGAAAAAGCCAATTCCCTGCACCAGGATAGCGGGCCCGACTGGCACAGGGTCGTTACCTTGGCCGAACATCTGCTCGGCAGCCAATCGAAGGATCTACGGGTGGGCTGCTGGCTCGCCTGGGGGTTGTATCGCTGTGAGGGCGCAGCTGGACTGCAGGCTGGCCTGGCCATGCTGGTACGCCTGTGCGATGAGCATTGGGACAATCTGCACCCGCGAAAAGACCGTACTCGCGCCGCATCCTTCGGCTGGCTGGTCAATCGTATCGAGAGTGCCCTCGCCGATGTTCCGGCGCTTGGCGGAGCCTCACCGGTGCTGGAAAGCCTTGCAAGAGACCTTCGCACGCTGGACGCCAGTCTGCAGCGCCATCTGGCTGATCAAGCGCCTCTTCTGCTCCCACTCGCCAAGCGCCTGCTCGATAAGGTGAGCCAGCAAGGCTCGCCTGCGTCGGCGTCTCCACCCGATTCGCAGCCGCTAAGTCTGGTAAGCAGCAATCCCAGTCCCACCACCGCACCATCAGCACCGGAAGAAATCAATAGCCCCCGGGAAGCGCACAGAGCCATGCGGGCATTACAGGAGCAGGGTCGGCCGCTCTGCGCCTGGTGGCAAATCCAGTCGATTCAGGATCCACGAGCAATCGCTCTTTCACGCGTACTGCTCTGGTTGCCGATCGAAGCGCTCCCAGAGCGCGATTCGCAAGGCAAAACCGGGCTTCGGAGCCTGCCCGCGGATCGACTGGCAGCATTTCGAGATCGACTTGGCAAGGGTCAGCCTGCTGAACTGCTGCGTGAAGTGGAGATCAGCATCGCACGCGCACCGTTCTGGCTCGACGGGCAGCATCTCGCATGGCAGTGTCTCGATGCGCTGGGAGCCGAAGCAGCCATGCGGACCCTTGAGCAGCATCTCGCTGGTCTGCTTCAGCGGTTACCCGGACTTGAAAACCTGTCGTTCTTCGACGGGACGCCCTTCGCCGCGCAGGAAACATTGAGCTGGATCGACTCGCGCATCACATCCAGCAAGATTCAGCCAACCCAAACCTCTGCCTACAGTTCAGTGACCAGCGATGCAGCCTGGGATGTGGCCTTTCAGGAAGCCAGAGCACTGCTTACGAAGGATGGCCTTGAAGCCGCTCTGAGCAGGCTAGCCGAAGGCTCACGCCAAAGCCGCGGTGGTCGCGATCGGGTGCAGTGGCAGATCGCAACGGCGCGGCTCTGTCGCCAGGCCGGCAAGCATGACCTGGCGCGCAACCTTCTCGAAGCTGCCGAGCAGCAATTATCTGTGTCGGGCATGGCTGACTGGGAGCCCGGGTTGCTCGTGCAGGTGATGCGTCTGTTGCTCGACTGTTACGAACACCTGCCGGTCAACACGGCAGTGCGTCAACGCCGTGATGAAATATTTCAACGTTTGTGCCACCTCGACTTTGAAGTGGTGCTGGAAACGGCCCTCGGGCCAAAACAGTAAAGGAGAACGAAGATGGCCAAAGACGGCTCCGTAGCGCCCAAGGAACGTATCAATGTGACCTTCCGGCCGGACACCAATGGTGCCCAGGAAGACGTTGAACTGCCCCTCAAACTCATGGTTCTGGGCGATTTCACCCAGCGCGAGGACGATCGCAAGATCGAAGACCGCAAGCCCATTGCAATCGACAAGCACAACTTCGACGAGGTACTGGCCAAGCAGGAACTGAACCTCTGCTTTAGCGTGCCGAACCGCCTGCAGGACGACGCGGCCAGCGAAGACCTGGCTGTGGACCTGAGAATCAACTCGATGAAGGACTTCAACCCCGCAAGTCTGGTCGACCAGGTGCCGGAGTTGCGCAAGCTGATGGAATTGCGCGATGCGCTGGTGGCACTGAAGGGGCCGCTGGGCAATGCACCGGCGTTTCGCAAGGCGATCGAAAGCGTCCTCAACGATGACGATTCGCGCGAACGCATCCTAGGGGAACTGGGCCTGGCTGCCCAGAACCAACTCGACTCCTGAATCCCAGACAAGGACGCCAGCCATGACCACCCAAACCGCTCTGGACGTCATCCAGGGCAGCAATGATGAAAGCATTCTCGACCGTATCATCGCCGAGACCCGCCTGAACCCCGAAGACGAAGCCTACGGCATCGCCAAGCGCGGCGTATCGGCGTTCATCGAGGAACTGCTCAAGCCGCAGAACGACAAGCAGCCGGTGAAGAAGGCGCTGGTCGATCGCATGATCGCTGAGATCGATGCCAAGCTCAGCCAGCAAATGGACGAGATCCTGCACCATGCCAGTTTCCAGGCACTGGAATCCTCCTGGCGAGGACTCAAGCTTCTCGTCGATCGCACGGATTTTCGCGAGAACACCAAGATCGAGCTGATCAACGCTTCCAAGCAGGACTTGCTGGAGGACTTCGAGGATAGCCCGGACATCGTTCAGTCCGGCCTCTACAAGCACGTCTATACCGCTGAGTACGGCCAGTTCGGGGGCCAGCCGGTCGGCGCGCTGATCTCCAGTTACTACTTCGACCCCAGTGCCCAGGACATCCGGACCCTGCAGTACGTGGCAACGGTGGCGAGCATGTCCCATGCGCCGTTCATTGCCTCGGCGGGCCCGAAGTTCTTCGGTCTGGAGAGCTTCAACGGCCTGCCGGACATCAAGGATCTGAAGGATCACTTCGAAGGTCCGCAGTTTGCAAAGTGGCAGGCTTTCCGCGAACGGGAAGACGCACGTTACGTCGGGCTGACCCTGCCGCGCTTTCTGCTGCGCACGCCCTATGATCCGGAGGAGAACCCGGTCAAGAGCTTCGTCTACAAGGAAAACGTTGCCGGCAGCCATGAAGACTACCTGTGGGGCAACACTGCGTTCGCCTTCGCTACGCGCCTGACCGAAAGCTTCGCGAAGTTTCGCTGGTGCCCGAACATCATCGGTCCGCAAAACGGCGGTGCGGTCGATGACCTGCCGCTGCATCATTTCGAGAGCATGGGCGAGATCGAAACCAAGATCCCGACCGAAGTGCTGGTATCCGATCGCCGCGAGTATGAACTGGCCGAGGAAGGCTTTATTGCGCTGACCATGCGCAAGGGTAGCGACAACGCTGCGTTCTTTTCGGCCAACTCGACTCAGAAGGCCAAATTTTTCGGCAACAGTGAAGAAGGCAAGAACGCCGAGCTGAACTATCGGCTAGGTACGCAACTGCCCTACCTGTTCATCGTCAACCGTCTCGCCCATTACCTGAAGGTGCTGCAGCGCGAACAGATCGGCGCCTGGAAGGAACGCACCGATCTGGAGCTGGAACTCAACAAGTGGATTCGCCAGTACGTGGCCGACCAGGACAACCCGAATCCCGAGGTACGCGGTCGCCGTCCACTACGGGCGGCGCAGATCAAGGTGTCTGACGTCGAGGGAGAGCCGGGCTGGTACCGCGTGAGCCTGAGTGTTCGCCCGCATTTCAAGTACATGGGAGCGGACTTCACCCTGTCGCTGGTCGGCAAGTTGGACAAGGAGTAAGCGGCAATGGGGTACGGCAGCCTGTTCGAGCGCCTGGCTGGCGAGACGACGCTGCGGTCCGATCAGGGCCATGCAGAGGCCGTCGCGGCATCGGTCTCGCGGCATCTGACGCGGATGCTCAGTACCCGAGCCGGGAGCGTGCAGACGCTTCCCGACTACGGGCTGCCGCACCTCAACGATATGCGCCTGTCAACGCACGACGCCCTGCAACAGGCTCGCGCAGCGATAGAGCGCTTTATCGAGAAACATGAGCCGCGACTGCGCAACGTGCGCGTGACCGCCATGCCCCGTAGCCATGATCCATTGTGCCTGCTCTTCGCGATTGAAGGCATGCTCGACGTTGCAGGCCAGCGGCAGAAGATCAGCCTTTCCGCCAGCCTCAGCGGCAGCGGACAGGTCAGCGTTCAGTAAAGGAGAAAGAACCATGTCAGGCAAACCCGCTGCACGCGTGGGCGACCTTACCAGTTGCCCGAAAAAGGGCCACGGTAGTAATCCGATAACAGCCGGCTCGTCCAGCGTAGTCATCGACGGCATGCCGGCCGCCCGCCTGGGTGATCCGACCGGATGTGGCAGCACTCTGGTCGGGGGCGTCAGCGGCAGCGTCATCATCGATGGCAAGCCTGCCGCAGTGCTAGGCAGCACCGGTGACCATGGCAATACCGTGGTGCAGGGATCAGGCACCGTGTTGATCGGATAAGGCGTATTCAAAACAGGGATAGTTACGTGTCTTTCAACCATTACTACCAGAGCGAGCTGACCGCGCTGCGCCAGATGGGTAAGCGCTTTGCCGAGCGCAGCCCGGCATTGGCACCCTTTCTGGGGCAGAGCGGCAAAGACCCGGACGTCGAGAGACTGCTCGAGGGCTTCGCCTTCCTGACAGGGCGCCTCCGTCAAAAACTCGATGACGAGCTGCCTGAGTTGACGCATTCGCTCATGCACCTGCTCTGGCCAAATTATATGCGTCCCCTCCCCGCTTTCAGCATGCTCGCCTTCGAGCCCTTGAAGCGCTCCGGACCCGCAGTAAAGGTAGCACGCAACACGCCAGTCGAATCGCGCCCGATTCAAGGCGTCAGTTGTAAGTTTCGCACCACCAGTGCGGTAGAAGTCCTGCCGCTGCAGCTAAGCCAGCTGAACTATTCGGTCAAAGGCGAAGGGGCATTGCTTAGTCTCCGGCTTTCCTTGTCCTGCGAGGGCAATCTCGGTGATCTGGAGCTGCAGCGCCTACGCCTGCACCTGGCCGGCGAGCGTTATATCAGCCAAATGCTGTATCTGGGGCTGCTCCGTCAGCTCGATCACATTGAGCTGGTGTTATTGGACAAGCACGGCCAGCCGCTCCCCTTCCATACCGGACCCGAAGCCAAACGGTTGTATCTGCCTCCTAAACAGGTCCGGCCGGTGGGTTTTGATGATGATCACGCCCTGGTGCCCTACCCCCTCAACACCTTCAGCGGGTATCGCTATCTACAGGAATACTACGCCTTTGAGGAAAAATTCCTGTTCGTCGATGTTCTCGGTCTTGAGCGAATTGCCGTCGTTGGGGAGCAGAACATGCAGCAGGCAACCGGCCTGGAGCTGCGCTTCAACCTGAGCAAGGTCGGAGGCCAGCGCATTCGGCCGACCGCTGACAACGTGCGGCTCTACTGCACCCCGGTGGTCAACCTGTTCGCGCACGACGCCATACCAATCCGCCTGGACGGCCGGCAGGACCACTACTTGCTGCGCCCTGCCGAATATTCCAGCGCCCATTGCGGCGTCTATTGTGTCGAGCGTGTGACCGGGTGGAAACCGGGCGGCATGGGTTATGAAGAATACGTGCCGTTCGAGTCCTTCGAGCATGACCGCAGCTTTGACGTCACCGACCCCAGGCCCCATTACAGTGTCCGCCAATATCCGTCGATGCAGGGCGATGGGCTGGAAACCTACCTCGGCTTCGGCCCGCGCAGTACCGACCGGCACGAGACGCTTTCCATCGAGCTGATCTGCACCAACCAGAACCTACCGAGCCAGCTTGGCATCGGCGATATCTGTCAGTTGAGCGAAGACACGCCGGATTTCCTGAGCTTTCGCAATATCAGCGCGGTGACACCGACCTACGCCCCGCCGCTGGACAGCGACTTCCTCTGGAAGCTGATCAGCAACATGTCGCTCAACTACTTGTCGCTGGCCAACGTCGAGGCGCTCAAGGTCATTCTGCAGACCTATGACCTGCCACGCTACTACGACCAGCATGCCGCCCGCGTCGGACAGCGTCGGCTCGAGGGACTCACGCAGATCAGCCATTCGCACGTCGACCGGCTGCATATGGGATTGCCGGTACGCGGCATCCGCACCGAGCTTCAAATGGACGGGGACAACTTTCTCGGCGAAGGAGATCTGTTCCTCTTCGCCTCGATAATCGATCAGTTCTTTGCGCTGTATGCGAGCCTCAATTCATTCCATGAGTTGCAGGTCAGAACCACCCAGGGAGAAACCTACCAATGGACGCCACGCATGGGGCAGCAGCCCCTGCTTTGAACAGGCTCGGCCAGAGTATCCGCCAGTACAGCCTGTTTCAGGGGGTTTTTCTGGTGCTACAGGAGCTGCGCGAGGCCTATCCGGATCTGGATGAGGAGGCGCTCTACGAGCACATCGAGTTCCAGGCCAACCCGAGCATGGGCTTTCCAGGGACCGACATCGACCGGGTGGAATTCTTCCAGGAGCAGGGTGAGCTTCGCGCACGTCTGCGCATCAACCTGATTGGTCTATTCGGCTCAGGTTCGCCGCTGCCTGCTTTCTATAGCGAGCAGGCGCTTGGCGACAGCCTGAGCGGGAACCCGACGCGGGACTTTCTGGACCTGTTCAACAACCGCCTGCAACGGCTGCTGCTGCCGATCTGGCGCAAATATCGCTACCACAGCCGGTTCGCCGAGGGAGCGCGGGACGACTTCTCCGCGCAGCTGTTCGCCCTGGTCGGGCTGGGCCATCCAGCCCTGCGCGGCTCTGACGAACTGAACTGGAAAAGACTACTGCCCTACCTCGGCCTTCTAAGCATGCGCGCCCAATCGGCTGCGCTGATCTCGGCGGTGCTGCGCTATTACTTCAAGCACGCGGCGCTGGACATCGAGCAATGTATCGAGCGCCGCGTCGAGATCCTGCCGGAGCAGCGCAATCGGCTTGGCCTGGCCAACAGCGAACTAGGCAACAGCATGGTGCTGGGCGACAGCGTGCGTGATCGCAGCGGAAAGTTTCGCATCCATATTCGCGAGCTGGACTGGAATCGATTCCACGATTTCCTACCGACGGGGAAAGCCTATCAACCGCTTCTTACCTTGCTGCGATTCTGCCTGCGCACGCCACTCGCTTATGACATTCGGCTGCAGTTGCGCAGAGATCAGATCAAACCGCTGCATCTGAGCAGTGACAATTTTTGCCGGCTGGGCTGGACCAGCTGGGTTGGCCAGAGCCAGGGGGACGCAGAAGTCACCCTGGCCGGCCGCTCGCATTAAGGACCGATGACAATGATCAATCTGGATATTCACAAACTGGTTCAGGCGCTCGACTCTGCTAGCCGTCGCGATCTCGAAAACGCCGCCGAGCGCTGCGTGATGCGTTCGGCCGGAAAGGTGCAGATCGAAGATTTGCTACTGGCCCTCCTGGAGCGCAACGACAGCCTGCTGCGAAGGGCGCTGCTCGATGCCGAAGCGGACGTTGACCAGTTCAGCCATCTACTGCAACCCAGGGGCGAAGGCGATGCCGCCCGCAGTCCGACCTTCTCTACTGAACTCGTACAGTGGCTACAGGACGCGCTGCTGATTGCCAATCTCGAGCTGGGTCAGAGCCATGTGGATCAGGCGGCGCTACTGCTGGGCCTGCTACGTAATCCCATCCGCTACGCCGGTAGCCAGTACCAGCCGATGCTCGCCCGCATTCACATCGAGCGGCTCGCCGAGTACTCCCGCTCCGAGCGGCCAGCGGGTGCCGTTAAGGATGCCAAGACAGCCGATTCGGCCTTGAGTCGCTTCACCCACAATCTCAGCCTGCAGGCCCGGGAGGGCAAGCTGGACCCGGTGTTGTGCCGCGATCAGGCGTTGCGCCAGATGATCGACATTCTGGCGCGGCGACGCAAGAACAACCCCATCGTCGTTGGCGAGGCAGGGGTGGGCAAGACCGCCATTGTCGAAGGCCTGGCGCTGCGCATTGCAGCCGGTGAAGTGCCTGACGCGCTGAAAGGGGTCGAGTTGCTGTCTCTCGATCTGGGCCTGCTACAGGCCGGCGCCAGCATCAAGGGCGAATTCGAGAGACGATTGCAAGCGGTCCTTGAGGAGGTCAGGAGCTCCGCCAAACCGGTAATTCTCTTCATCGACGAGGCGCACACTCTGATCGGCGCCGGTGCCCAGGCCGGAGGCTCAGACGCGGCCAACCTGCTCAAGCCTGCCCTGGCGCGGGGTGAGCTGCGTACCATCGCCGCCACTACCTGGAGCGAGTACAAGAAGTATTTCGAAAAGGATCCTGCGCTGGCCCGCCGTTTCCAGCCGGTTCAGCTGCTGGAGCCAACTACGGCCGAGGCGGTCACCATTCTTCGGGGCCTCGCGCCGCTGTATGAGCGCAGCCATGGTGTCTATCTGCGCGACGATGCGGTGGTTGCGGCTGCCGAGCTGTCGGCCCGCTATCTGGCCGGGCGCCAGCTGCCTGACAAGGCAGTGGACGTGCTCGACACAGCCTGCGCGCGGGTGCGTATCAGTCTGGCTGCGGCGCCAGAGGCCATCGAACGCCTACGCAGCGAGATGGCCGGACTCGAGCGCCAGCTGAACGCGCAGCAGCGCGACCAGCAAGCCGGTCTGCAACTCGATTCGCAAGCGCTCGAAGCCGTAGCGAGTCGGCTGGAGCACATTCGACGGGATCTGGATACCAGTGAAACCGAATGGCAGCGTCAGCAAAGGCTCGCATCCCGGTTGCTGGACCTTCGCAGGCAGTGTTCCGAGGCTCGGGAGCCTGTCATCCGGACTAGCGAGCCCCTAAGCGGCGACGAGCCCCCAGAGCCAGGCGCTTCGGACCCAGCGCAGCTCGAAGCGGAACTGATCAGCGTTCGAATGCAGCTCCAGGCCATTTCAGGTGAACAGCGTTTGGTCAACCACGAGGTCTGCCCACGACTGGTTGCCGAGGTCATCAGCCACTGGACCGGGGTGCCACTGGAGCAACTCGCCCGCGAGCACAACGCGAGGATCGCCGGATTCGCCGAAGACTTGCGCACTCGGGTGCGGGGCCAGGAGCAAGCGGTGGCTGCACTGGACCGCGCCATGCGCGCAGCCGCTGCCGGGTTGAATAACCCCGAAGCACCCGCGGGGGTGTTTCTGCTAGTCGGCCCGAGCGGTGTCGGCAAGACCGAAACCGCTCTGGCGCTGGCGGACCTGTTGTACGGCGGCGAGCGTTTTCTCACGACCATTAACATGTCCGAGTTTCAGGAAAAGCACAGCGTCTCCCGGCTGCTCGGCGCCCCTCCCGGCTATATAGGCTACGGGGAAGGCGGCATGCTGACCGAAGCCGTGCGCAAGAAGCCCTACTCCGTCGTCCTGCTCGACGAGGTGGAAAAGGCCGACCCGGACGTTCTCAACGTCTTCTATCAGATCTTCGACAAGGGCGTCGCGAATGACGGCGAAGGGCGCGAGATCAACTTCCGCAATACGCTGATCCTGATGACCTCCAACCTTGCCAGTGAGCAGATCAGCCAGCTCTGCGCGCAGAGCGAGCGGCCGGACGCCGAACAACTGGAGCAGGCCATCCGGCCTACGCTGCGCCGGCATTTCAAGCCAGCCTTGCTGGCGCGCATGTGCGTTGTACCTTATTACCCGGTCGATGGCGCAGTGTTGCATGAGCTGGTCGAGCTCAAGTTGCAACGTTTCGCTACCCGTCTTCAGCGCCGCCAGCTCGGTTTCAGTCATTGTCCGGCGCTGGTCAACTACCTGGTCCAGCGTTGCCAGCATGGCGACAGCGGCGCCCGGCTGATCGATCACCTGATCACCCATCAGTTGCAATCACGCGTC
This sequence comes from Pseudomonas sp., assembly GCA_030603065.1. Lineage (GTDB taxonomy): Bacteria > Pseudomonadota > Gammaproteobacteria > Pseudomonadales > Pseudomonadaceae > Halopseudomonas. The sequence goes on along the minus strand of JAUVYN010000051.1, from coordinate 11,454 downwards.
GTCGACAAGTTGCTGGATGCGATGGCTCAGGGCGTCCGGTTCGACCACGTGCACGCCACCCTGGATGGCGAAGGAGTGCTGGTCTGTGAGTTCGCTTGAGTTGACGCCGCTCTTCGGTCAGCTGACGCAACCATTGCGTTATGCCGAAGAGCTGTTCGCACGTTTCACAGGTCTGGCCGGCGCCCGAAGCAGCCAACTGCTGCAGACGGGCCTGGTCGAGGCGGCCGCGAGCCTGACCGGGGCTCCGCTGGTGCAGCTTTATCGGCTGGACGCAACCCATACCCAACTCACTCTCGTAGCCGAGTGGCTAGATGGAACGCCTCAGGTCCGTGAGACAGGCAGCTTGTCCAGCGATTACGACGATCAGCAGCTGCTGCAATATTGTCTCTGTCAAAACCAGGTGCTGCATATCGACCAGTTGGACGAGAGCTTGTACGCGACGCGTTTCCTGCCCGCTGCCAGCGAGGCCTGGCGCAGGCTGCTGTGCCTGCCGCTGCTCGACGATACCAAACATGTTGCCGGAGTGCTGCTGCTCGCCAACCGAGACGCGCATGCACTACAGCCCTACGCAGAATCCCTGCAACTACTCGGCAACTTCGCGCTGCACCAGCTGCAACTCGTGCAGCGAGTACAGTCCAGCGCACCTGCTGCCCCGGTCCGCGAACCGGCGCCGGACTATCCGCGCGGCTACGGGCTGATCGGCGAGAGTCCGGCCATGCGCACGGTTTACCGGTTGATCAGCAAGGTATTGCACAACCCGGTCACTGTGCTGCTTACCGGTGAGACCGGCACCGGCAAGGAACTGGTGGCGCGGGCGATCCATGATTATGGCTCGCGCCGGACCCAGGCTTTTATCGCACAGAACTGCGCAGCGCTGCCCGAACAGTTGCTGGAAAGCGAGCTGTTCGGCTATCGCAAGGGCGCCTTCACAGGCGCTGATCGAGACCACAGCGGTCTGATCGATTCTGCCGACGGCGGCACCCTGTTTCTGGACGAAATCGGCGACATGCCACTGTCTCTGCAGGCCAAGCTTTTGCGGGTGCTGCAGGAAGGCGAGGTGCGGCCTCTCGGCAGCAACGCCACGCACAAGGTGGACGTGCGCATCATCGCGGCTACCCACCAGGACCTGCAGGCGCGGGTGCGTGAAGGCCAGTTTCGCGAGGACCTGTACTACCGCCTGACCCACTTTCCGATCGAACTGCCTCCGCTGCGCGACCGCGGCGAAGACATCCGCACCCTGGCAATACATTTCGCCGAAGAAGCCTGCTGCTTCCTCCAGCGCGAGCCTTGCCGCTGGTCCGACAACGCGCTCGAGCACCTGGCCGCCTATGGCTTCCCGGGGAACGTGCGCGAACTCAAGGGCCTGATCGCCCGTGCACTGCTCCTCTGCGACGGCAACCTGCTACTGCCCGAGCATTTCAGTCTGCCAGAGAACATCAGTCAGCCCACCGGGCTCAACCTGCGCGCACGGCTGGAGCGGGTCGAGCGCAACCTGCTCCTCGACTGCCTGCAGCGCAACCAGGGCAATCAGACCAACGCCGCTACCGAACTTGGTCTGCCCAGGCGAACGCTTCTGTACCGCATGCAACGCCTGAACATCAGTCCTGCGGACCTTAAATCACGTCGCGAAGGGAACGAGCAGCATGCCTGATTACCCGTCGCCAACCGACACCCAGCAAGCAAGAAGGAAGTGTATCCACATGAACCGATCAACCTGGTCCGCCGCCCTGCTGTCACTGACCATTCTGCTGGCTGGGGCCGGCTGCACTACTAGTGACAAGGACTATAGACCGCTCGGCGAGCCGCCGGCGGGCCGCAGCAACTGATTCAGGAGCAGTAATCCATGGAACTGGTATTCGATATGGTCAGCGCGCCCCAGCAGATTCCGGGCATGGCTGCCACCAAGACATTCAGGCACGTCGGGGGCATCATCGGCCGGTCGGAAAGCTGCGACTGGGTCATTCCGGACCGCAACAGGGTCATTTCCGGCAAGCACGCGGTCGTCAGTTATGAAGATGGCGCTTTCTATCTGACCGACACCAGCAGCAATGGTATACAGCTCAAGGACAGCGGCATGCCGATGACCAAGGGCGAGCCGGTCCGCATCGAGCACGGCAAGGTGTTCTGCCTGGGCGACTTCGAGATCCGCGCGCGGCTGATCCAGAATCCGGCCGAGTTCGAGACCGGCCTGCACCACAGCCAGCCAACCGGCAGCATCATTCCGGACGACGCCTTCCTCGATCTTGACCCACTCAACGCATTGGATCAGCAGGAGCGCAAGCACTACCTGCCGGCTGACGACCTGTCGCTGCTGGCACCACCCCAGGATGAAGCGCCGTTACAGCCCCACGATTACGCGCGCATCGATACCGAGACCCTGCAGGTGCCGGAGCTGGTCGCCCCGCCCCCGCCACCGGTCGAGCCGGCTCCGGTGGTGCGCGCTACCCTGCCCTCCACCTTCTGGGCCAAATACGAGCAGGCCCTGGGCGTCAGCCTTGATGGTCTGTCCGAGGACCAGCGCGAGGCCCTGGCAGTGACCGCCGCTGGGTTGCTAAAGCAATGCGTGGGCAACCTCCAGCAAAGCCTGAAGACCCGCAGCGAACTGAAGGCCGACATGCGCCTGGCGCATACCACTGTGCAGAGTTCGGGCAACAACCCGATCAAGCATACCGCAGACAGCAGCGAAGCCCTGACGCTAATGCTGCGCCAGCAGGAGCCCGGCAAGATGCCCGGCAATCATGCCATCGGCCGCGCCTTTCGAGACCTTCAGGCCCATCAGGTCGCCCTCAGCGCCGCCAGCCGGACTGCAGTCAAGGCCATGTTCGAACATCTCTCGCCCGAGCAATTGTCGCTTCGCTTCGAGCGGGACAACAAATCGCTGATCAGCACCGCTGGCGGACGCTGGCGGGCCTACACCCGCTTCTACCAGGCGATGCAGGCCAATGATGACTGGAGCAAGCGCTTTCTCGCCCAGGATTTCGCCACCGCCTACGAAGAACAGATTCGCCTGATTGCCACCCTCAATACCGATATTCAAGGATGACCGCCATGCTGCGCCCTGTAGTTGTTTCGCTGTTGCTGTCGTTGTCGCTGCTGGGAGGCTGCGGCTCGATGCAGAAATCGTCGCCAACCCGAATCGATCTGAACATCACCGGGAGCGACAAACTCAACCCGGACCTGCACGGCCGCCCTTCACCGATCGTGCTGCGCATCTATGAGCTGAAAAACCCGGTGGCCTTCGAGCACGCTGAGTTCTTCGCACTGTACCAGCAGCCGCAGGAGACGCTGTCACTCGATCTGGTAGCGCATGAAGAGCTGGAACTTCGCCCAGGCGAGGCGCATCGCCTGAAGCTGACCACTCGCGAAGGCAATTACCTCGCCGTGCTGGCCGCCTACCGCAACCTGCCAGAGGCCGACTGGCGTGCCGTGGTGCCCTTGCGAGCGGGAGAGACCAATGCCGTTGAACTGCATCTGGATGAACTGAGCATTCGTCCGGTCACCCGTAGTACGCGCCGGGGTAAATGACCATGACGACCCAGAAGGTGGTGTGGCATGAAGGCATGCTGCTGCGTCCGCAGCATTTCCAGCAGAGCGACCGCTACCACGACCATCAGATCAAGAGTCGCACGTTGAAACTGTCGAGCGCGGCCTGGGGCTTCTTCGAACTGGAGATCAATCGCCAGTTTCTGGCAATGGGCAAGCTCGTGGTCAGCAAGGCCAGCGGAATTCTGCCCGACGGCAGCCTGTTCGAACTGGGCGATGAACGTGAAGCCCTCGCACTCGACGTTCCGCCGAACACCAGCAACAGTCCCGTATACCTGGCACTGCCACTGGTAACCGGTAACCACGTGGAAGCCAGGCGTCCGGAACAGAAGGACGTGCTCGCCCGTTATATCGCGAGCGACGGCCAGGTGACCGATTCCAACGCCGGCGACGACAGCGTCAGCCAGATCAGTTGCGCCGTGCCGGACTTTCGCTTGCTGATGGGCGCCGAACTCGACAACCCCGCGTTCGTCAAGATCAAGCTCTGCCACATTCTCGACACCACGCCGGATGGCGTCGTTAGTCTGGATGCCGACTTCGTCCCGACCTACCTCCACCTGCATGCCAGCAGTGTACTGCTGTCTTGCCTGAAGGAGGTGATCAGCATGCTGACCCACCGCGGCGACATCCTCGCCGAGCGTATTCGTGCCAGCGGCAAGGTCAGCGGTGCCGAGGTCGGCGATTTCATGATGCTGCAGCTGATCAACCGGCACGAGCCCATTCTGCGACACCACCTCGCCGCCGAACAGTTGCACCCGGAATTGCTTTTCCGTGAGTTGTTAAGCCTGCTTGGCGAACTGGCGACCTTCTCCAGCGAGACCAAGCGACCCAAATGGGACAGCCGCTACCTCCATAGCGACCAGGGCACCAGCTTTCGCAAGTTGATGGACGCGATTCGCCAGGTGCTATCGATGGTACTGGAGCAGCACGCGGTGGAACTCATCCTGCAGCAGCGCCAGTACGGCATTCAGGTATCGCCACTCCAGGACCACAAGTTGTTGGCTACCTGCTCCTTCGTACTCGCCGCCAGCGCTCATTGCGACTCGGAGGAGTTGCGCCAGCGTTTGCCGGCACACCTGAAAATCGGCCCGGTGGAGCGCATCCGCCAGCTCGTCAATCTCCATCTGCCTGGCATCCGCGTCAAGCCGCTGCCGGTCGCACCGCGGCAGATCCCCTTCCATTCCGGCAAGACCTACTTCGCGCTGGAGCTCAATTCAGAAGAGCTGGCACAACTGGAGCGCTCAGGCGGGTTCGCCTTCCACGTGTCCGGAGACTTTACCGGGCTCGAGCTTAAATTCTGGGCCATCAGGAACTGACCATCATGATCAAGGAAATGGACTACCAGCAGGACGACCAGACCGTCATCGTCAATCGCAACGGCGATCTTCCGGCCAAGACTCCGCTGACCGACTTCGCCGCCGCGCCGCGCCTGGAAAAGATCGATCAGCGCATGATCTATGCAGCCAAGCGCAGGAGCTCGGAAGGGTTCAACCCGAGCCTCAACCCGCTGATCTCTCTGGCGGCGACCATACTTTCGGAAGTGGTGCGCCTGAAGAACAGCTATCAGGCCGAGGATCTGCACAGCCTCAAAGAGCGTCTGAGCGCTGAGATTCGCCTGTTCGAGCATCATGCATTACAGGATAGCGGGGACAGCAGCGAAGTGATGGCTGCGCGCTACGTGCTGTGCACGGTGATCGACGAAGCGGTGGTCACCACTCCCTGGGGCAACGAAAGTGCCTGGTCGCAGATGAGCCTGCTCAGCAGCTTTCACAATGAAACCTTCGGCGGCGAGAAATTTTTTCAGCTGCTCGAACGGTTGTCTCGCAACCCGGTCAAGCACCTGCATCTGCTCGAGCTGATGTATTTGTGCCTGTCGCTCGGCTTCGAAGGCAAGTATCGGGTGATGTCTCGCGGAACCCTCGAACTGGAAGTGATTCGCGACAGCCTCTACCGGCAGATCCGTCAACTGCGCGGCGACATCCCACGGGAGATCTCCCCCCACTGGCAGGGCCTACAGGGCGAGCGCGGTCATTTCGTGCGGGCGGCGCCCTGGTGGGCAGTGGCGCTTTTCACTCTGCTGAGCCTTGGCGTCATGTACGGTGGCTTCAGCTGGGTGCTCAAGGAGCAACGCGACCAGGTAATAAACGCCTTCGAACAGGGCGCTCAGGTCAATTCACTCATCAGGGACGATATTCGATGAAAACCTATCTATTCCGAGGCCTGACTCTGTTCAGGCGCAGCTGGGCATGGAGCCTGGTGCTGGTTCTTGCACTGGCTGCGCTGGTCTGGACGCTCGGCCCAGCTCTGGCGATCAACGACCGCAAGCCATGGGGGACCCCCAGCGCCCGACTGCTGACGATCAGTATGCTGTTTCTCGGCTGGGGCATGAGTCTGGTGTTCAACAGTTGGAAGAGCGCACGCAAGCAGAAGGCCGAGGAGTCCGACAGCGAAGCGCAGGAACGCCTACGCCGCGAGAATCTGATCGTCGAAGAGCAGGCAGAACTGCACGGGCGCTTCAAGCAGGCGCTGCGCACACTCAGCCGCTCCAGCCTGTACAAGGGTCGCAGCGAGCGGTGGCGCCAAGAGCTGCCCTGGTACCTGCTGCTCGGCCCGCAGGGCAGCGGCAAAACCAGCCTGCTGGAATTCTCGGGCCTGGAGTTTCCGCTGAACGAACAGGACTCCAAACGCAGCAACCTGGAGATCTCCGGCACCCGCTACGCCGAATGGTACTTCGCCGAGCATGGCGTTCTGCTCGATACCACAGGGCGTTACCTGACCCAGCCGGACCCGAACGTCGATAGCCTCGGCTGGCAAACCCTGTTGGGACTGCTTCGTACCCGCAGGCAGCGTCCGCTCAACGGCGTGCTGGTGAACATCCCGGTGGAGCTGCTGCTCAGTGACAATCAGCTCGAACTTGAAACGTTGGCCCGCCAGACCCGTCAGCGGCTTCTGGAAATCAATCAAAAGCTGGGCATGGAAGTTCCAGTGTATCTGGTGCTGAGCAAGTCCGACCGCATTCCCGGTTTCGATGAATACTTCGACCAGCTTTCCGCCGATGAGAATGATCAGGTGCTCGGCGCCAGCTTCCGCAAGGGGCAGGACGGCACGGACCTGCAGGTGGTCCGGGGCGAATTCGAGTCGGTGCTGCACCGCCTGAACAGCCAGGTGATCACGCGCATGCATCAGGAACGCGACATCGCCCGCCGCGGCCGTATCCTCGACTTCCCGCACCAGCTAGGCAGGCTCGGCGAGCCCCTGAGCCTGTTCATCGAGCTGGCCTTTGCCGGCAATCGCTACCAGCGCGCTACCCAGCTGCGCGGTTTCTATCTGACGAGCGCGCCAAGCATGGAAGCCGGGCTCGACCCGCTGACCACGCGCATCGGCCGCAACCTTGGCCCTACCGGCTCCCCCCTGCCCGCACAGCGCAGCGGCCGCGCCCGGTTCATCCGCCACTTGCTAAGCAGAGTGATTTTCCCCGAGGCCGAGCTCGCCGGGCTCGATCAACGTGAAATCCGCCGTATCAACTGGCGACAGCGCGCCCTTTATGCTTCAGCCGCGCTGGTGATGGTCGTTTCTGGGCTGGCCTGGACAAACAGCTTTTCGGTCAACCATGGCCGGCTGGAGCAATTGCGGACGTTGGCGCAAAAGCTTGAACGGGATCAACGCGACCTGCTCGATGTCAGCCAGACCGAGCGGATGGTAGAGATCCTGGATCAGAGTTACGCTGCCACGCGGGTCTATCCCCCCAGGCGTGATACCCGTTGGCGAGAACGTGCCGGCTTGTATCAGGGTGATGAGCTCAGAACCGAACTTAACGAAGCCTATCTTCACAATCTGGAAGAGCTGCTGCTGCGCAGCATCGCTCAGCGGCTGGAAGCCCAGGTTTCTGCCAGCAGCCATGATCGCGAGAAACTGTTCAGCAGCCTGCGCGCATACCTGATGCTCAACCTGCAAAACCGCCGCAACAAGGCCTGGCTCGCCGAGTGGATGGCAGCGGACTGGTCGCACCGATTTCCCGGCAACAGCGCCCTGCAAAACAGTCTTAACGAGCACTTCAATCGGTTGCTGAACCATCCATTCAAAGCCTATCCGCTCGACCAACAGCTGGTAACCGAGGCACGCCAGTATCTGCGCGACGAGTCGCTGGCTACGGTGCTCTACCGCGTGCTAGTCGAGCAGGCGGGGTCCCTGCCCGAGTACCGGCTCATCAACCATCTGGGCCCCCGCGGCGCCCTGCTGACCAGCAATCAGAACAGCCTGCCCGGCCTGTATACCCGAGCCGGCTACCAGCAGGTCTTTCTGGCCCGCGGCAATGATCTGGTCCAGCACATGCTACGCGACAACTGGGTACTCGGCGACAGCGACACCCTCAGCGCGCAGGACCTGCAACGGCTGATGCAGGAAATGGAACAGCTGTATTTCGAGGACTATGCCAACCACTGGACCGAGATGCTCGCGCTGCTGGCCATGGACCCTCTGGGCGACGCGAGCCAGGCAGCACAGCAATTGACCGGACTCGCTGCGGCCAATTCGCCCATCGTCAAACTGCTTGAGGAGCTGCGCACCAACACCCGCCTGAGTGATCAGAGCGCCGCGTCGAATCGCGCGATGCGCAGCATGGAGCGACGCTTCGAGCCCCTCCACCAGTTGCTTGATGACAATGGCAACCCCGGCTCGGAGATGCTGCAGGCGTTGCAAGCTCTAGATGCCCTGCATAACCAGCTGAACACGCTTGCACATGCCAGCGTCCCCGGGCAAGCGGCATTCGACATGGCCCGCGCGCGAATCGCCGGTCAGCCGGACGCCATCAATCTGGTTCGCGCCAGCGCCGCTCGACTGCCGCAGCCGGTGGGCGGCTGGTTGACGGCTGTCGCAAGGGACAGCTGGATGCTGGTTCTCAACGACACCTACCAGTATGTGAGTCAGCGCTATCGTAGCGAGCTTCTGGCGGCATGGCGAAGCTCTGTGGGCGAACGCTATCCCTTCGCCCGCGAAAGTGAAAGCGAAGTAACGCTGGGTGATTTTCGGGAATTCTTCAAGGTCGGCGGCACCGCGGACAAGTTCTTTGATCGCTATCTGCAACCCTTCGTCAATAGTAGTGGCGACGGTTACCGGGTTCGCCAGATCGATGGTAGCGGCCTGCCCATTTCCCGGGACATGCTGGCGCAGCTAGGGCGCGTCGAGCATATCCGGCGCAGCTTCTTCGCGGAAAACCCCAATGAGCCGCAGGTAAGCTTCCGCCTGGAGCCGTTCTTCCTTGATTCGAATCTGGGACGGGCGAGCCTGCGCATCGGCTACCAGAACATGGAGTACCGGCACGGGCCAATCATTCAGACCGCTTTCCGCTGGCCGACCGAGGCGGATACCGGACGCACCAGCCTGGTACTGGAAGATCTGGGCGGCCGGCGCATGACACTGGATCACAACCGCGGCCTCTGGTCGCTATTCCGCCTGCTCGACGAGTTGGAGGTCGGCCACCATTCCGAGCGCGACGTGCTGCTGCTAAAGGCCAATCTGAGTGGAATGCGCGCCCAGTACCTACTCCACAGTCAGCGCTCGCCGAACCCGTTCGACCTGGCGCTATTGCGTGAATTCAAGCTGCCGGCGAGGCTTTGATGGACCTGCTTACCGCCTGGCGCAGCAGCGCTCGCACGGATACCGGAAAGGTGCGGGCGCGCAATGAGGATGCCTTCCTAGCATTGCCGCAGCACGGCCTCTGGGTCGTCGCCGACGGTATGGGCGGCCATCGCAACGGGGCCCTCGCTAGCCGCATGATCGTCGAGCAATTGGCAGAATTGCCGGGAGGCAGTGACCTGAACCTTCGAGTAAGGCAGCTGCGGCGCTCGCTGCACGATCTGAACCGACGCCTCACCCAGGAAGTTACTCTGGTCTGCGGCGAGTCGGACACTGTGATGGGTAGTACCGTGGTGGCCCTGCTGGTCGATGGCGACCGCGCGGCCTGCGTATGGGCTGGCGATAGCCGCTGCTATCTTTGGCGCAGCGGCAATCTGTACCAGATCTCCCGCGATCATTCACTCTACCAGCAGCTCATTGTCGAAAAGCAGATGAGCCCGGAGCAGGCCGCCGCCCATCCGGGGGCTCATGCGCTGACGCGGGCAGTAGGTGCCAGCGAAAACCTCGTTCTGGATGTGGTCGACTTCACGGTTTATCCGGGCGATACCCTGCTATTGTGCAGCGACGGGCTTTACCAGAACCTGAGCGGCCCCAGCCTAGGTGCCGCCCTTAATCTCCCCTCCCCACAGCTCGCGTTGGAGCGTCTGTTCGAACTGGCTCTTGAGGGAGCCGCCCGAGACAACATCAGCGCTGTGGTGATTCGCCGATGACACAGGAAACCACAATGAACGTCCCATGCATGGAGGCAGAAGGCGCGTCGTTAGCGTTGCTCGAGCACCCTCCGGCTGCCGAACCGGAATCAGGTCCCTCCCTTTTCATACCCGGGCCCGTGCCAGAGCTATTGGCCAAGCGCTACCGCATCGAACGGCTACTCGGCGTGGGCGGAATGGGCGCTGTGTACCGGGCGCGTGACCTGCTTCGCGAACAGTTCGGCGACCCCAACCCCTGTATCGCCCTGAAAACGCTCAACGAAAGCTTCGCCGAATATCCCGACGCCAATGCCCTGCTCTACAGTGAATTCGCCCTGACCAGCCGGCTGCACCACGCCCATGTGGTGCAGGTATTTGGGTTTCATACCGATTCGGCCTGCCGCCGCGCCTTCATCACCATGGAACTGCTCAAGGGGCCGACGCTGGACCAACTGATCCGCGAGTACCCGGACGGCATGCCCTGGGAGCAGTTGCGCGAGATTGCCCTGGCTCTGCTCGACGCATTGGCCTACTCCCATGCGCGCGGGGTGCTGCACGGCGACCTCAAACCCAGCAACGTGATCATGGCCGATGACGGCCTGCGGCTCTTCGACTACGGGCTCGGCCAGGCAACCGGCGGCAAGCTGCCCGGCCTGCCCCGACTCAGTCACGTACGCATCGCCGCCTGGACACCGCGGTATGCAGCCCTGGAACTACTCGACGGCAAACCACTCACCGCCGCCGCGGACGTATACGCCGTAGCCTGCGTACTCTACGAGCTCAGCGCTGGCCTGCATCCCTTCAGCCGACTGACTGCCCGCCAGGCCAAGGCCATGGGTCAGGACCAGAGTCTGGCTCGGCCAGCCAAGCTCCCCGCCCACTGCTGGCCAGCTCTGCGCAGCGCCCTGGCCTTCGACCCGGAGCAGCGCATCGACTGCCAAAGCCTGCTCGCTGCCTTCAGCGCCCCCAAACCCAACCTGTTGCAGCGGCTGTTCAGCCGCCGGCAAGGATGACCGGAACAGGAGCCAGACATGTTCAACCCGGCCAACGAAGCCCATTTCAGCCTCACCCTCGACGGCATCAAACACGACCTCAAGGTCCTGTCCTTCACCGCCCGCGAGGCCATCAGCCAGCCCTATGTCGTCGAGCTGCAACTGGTCAGTGACCAGCCTAATCTGGATCTGGAAGCGCTGATGCACCAGAGCGCCTTTCTCGACCTGGGCAACGGTGGCGGCCTGCACGGCCTGGTTCGCCACGCCGCGGTCAGTGAATCCGGCAAACGGATGACCCGCTACCAGCTGCAGATGGTGCCGCACTTTCAGTACCTGAGCCTGCGCACCAACCAGCGCATCTTTCAACACCTGAGCGTGCCGACCATCATCGCCCGCATTCTGGAAGAGCACGGCATCCAGTCCGATGCCTACCAGTTCCAGCTCGGCAGCGAGTACCCGAGCGGGACTATTGCACCCAGTACGACGAAACCGATCTGCACTTCATCCAGCGCCTGTGCGAAGAGGAAGGCATTCACTATCATTTCCGCCACAGCCCGGACGGCCACCTGCTGGTGTTCGGCGATGACCAGACCGGC
>JAUVYN010000148.1 GCA_030603065.1 Pseudomonas sp. | reverse complement strand
GCGGTGCTGGCGAGCAGGTCGAGCGCAACGGCATCACCATTCAGGTGGCTGAACTGGTCGCCCGGCCCGGCACCGAGTTCGACGTACGTCGGCGCAATCGGCTGCAGACGGTAATCAGCTATCAGGGCGCGATTGGCGCATCTGAAAGGGGCCGGGATTCAGGCATTCTCACCCTGAGCATGGAAAGCACCAGCCCGGCCCATGCCGAATCCTTCGTTAATGAAGTCGCCAGGCTTTATGTGCGCCAAAACGTAGAGCGCCGCTCGGCCGAAGCCAAGCAGAGCCTGGACTTTCTGCGCGATCAGTTGCCCCAGGTGCGCCGGGAACTGGAGCGTGCCGAAGCCGCCCTGAACGCCTACCAGTCCACCGCTGGCTCGGTAGATATCAGCATCGAGACCCAGGCTGTGCTCAATCAGGTGGTCGAGCTGGATACCGCGATTTCGGAACAGATGCTGCGCCGTGAAGAGCTGCAGCGCCGCTTTACCCGTGACCACCCCTCCTATCAGGCCTTGCAGAGCCAGATCACTCAGCTGGAAGACCGCCGCGCCCGTCTGGTGGCCCGCGTGGGTGATCTGCCGGAAACCCAGCAGGAGCTGCTGCGCCTGGCCCGTGACGTGCAGGTGAGTACCGAGATCTATACCCAGATGCTCAACCGCAGCCAGGAGCTGGATGTCGTACGCGCCGGTACCGTGGGGAACGTGCGCATCATTGATGATGCGGAAGTGGACACCAGCCGGCCGGTGCGGCCGAAAAAACCGCTGATCGTGGTGTTGGCCACCCTGCTGGGCGGCATGCTCGGCGTGGCCATTGCCTTGGTGCGCCATGCCATGAACCGGGGTATCGAAACGCCGGAGGCGATCGAGCAACTGGGCTTGCCGGTTTACGCAACAGTACCCTTCAGCAAGGACCAGCAGGTACTGGAGCGCAGCTTCAAAGGCAAGGGCGTGACCCGCCAGGGCTCGCATCTGCTGGCTGCCACCAATCCGGCTGACCTGTCGATCGAGGCGCTGCGCAGCCTGCGCACCAGCCTGCACTTTGCGACCATGGAGGCGAAGAACAACGTCATCATGATCTCTGGCCCCAGCCCTTCGGTAGGCAAATCGTTCGTATCCGCCAACCTGGCCGCAATCATCGCCCAGGCGGGGCAACGAGTGGTGCTGGTCGACGGCGACATGCGCAAGGGTTATGTTCACAAGCTTTTGAAGCTGCAGCCGGAGCCGGGCCTGTCCGACCTGCTGGTGGGTCAGAAGGCTCTGGCCGATGTATTGCAGAAGACCGAGATCGCGGGCCTGCACTTCATTACTCGTGGGCGCATTCCGCCGAACCCGTCAGAACTGCTGATGCACGCCAATTTCGAGGCTCTCATCAAGCAACTGGGTGGAATGTATGACGTGGTGATCATCGACACCCCGCCGATTCTGGCGGTGACCGATGCAGCGCTGGTGGGTCGCCTCGCAGGCACCAGCCTGATCGTTACGCGTTTCGGTCTGAACCCCATAAAGGAAATCGAGCTGACGCTTCAGCGTTTCCGCAACAACGGAGTCGAGATCAAGGGCGCGATCTTCAACGCGGTGCAACGTAAGTCCTCTTCCTATGGGTATGGCAATTACGGCTATTATCAGTACGAATACAAATCCGACACCAAGTGAGCCGACCACCGGCCTCGGCAAGGGTTCCCTCACTCGGGGAACTGGGTATAATCGCATTAGTTGGATCCAAACATCAGGGAGACGAGACATGAAGAAAAACATCACTGCACTGGTAGCCAGCGGCCTGCTGCTCGCCTCCGGCCTGGTTTTAGCGCAGGACCAGAACCCCGCCCAGCCCGCTGCCGCTGGCACCCAAGCTGCCGCAGGCACTGGTACTGGCGCAGGCACCGCGGGCGGTACCGGCTCCCTGGGCTTGTACGGCGGCATCGCTCTGGGCGTGGCTGCAGTTGGTACCGCTGTTGCAGCGGCTTCTGACAGCGGCGGCTCGAGCCGTGGCACCACCGGTACCACCGGCACTCGTTAACCCGACCGGGTGAGTGCTAAAAACCACCTGAAACCCGCTTTTAGGTGGTTTTTTTATATTCGTACACTTCAGAATTCGTAACCATGACTCGATTCTCTCTCGCTTTGGTGGGCGCGTCTGCCCTGCTTCTTCAGGCCTGTGTGTTCGCGCCGGGCATGCACATGGACTCCAACCGCCTGATCAGCGATGACGCGGCGGAAAACAGCATGGTGGAGATGGTTCAGATCACGCCCAAGCTGATCGCGCAGGACCAGACCGGCACCCGACGCATGACCATTCCGCAGGAGCTGCTGGACTACCAGCCGGAGAATTATCGGATCGGGGCCAACGATGCCCTTTTCATTACCGTGTGGGATCACCCCGAGTTGACCATTCCCGGTGGTGCCCAGCAGACCGCGGCGCCCAACGCACGTATCGTGCGCGATGACGGCACCCTGTTTTATCCCTTCATCGGCAATGTGCAGGTGGCCGGGCTGACGCTGGAAGAGTTGCGCGAACTGCTGGCCCGCCGCCTGGCTCGTTTTATCGAGCAGCCGCAGGTAGACGTGAACGTGATCGGCTACAACAGCCAGAAGATCATCGTCAGCGGTGCCTTTGAAAACCCGGGTTTTCTGCCGGTGAATGCAGAGCGCCTGACGCTGGTTCAAGCGGTGGGCCTGGCCGGTATCGACCGCACCCGGGCGGACCTGTCCAGCCTGTCGCTGGTGCGTGATGGCCGAGTGTATCAGCTCGATTACGACCGTCTGACCAGCCGCCCGAGCGATATCGGTCAAATCTACCTGCGCGCCGGGGACCGCTTGCACATGGGCCTAAATGACGCGCGCAAGATTTTTGTGATGGGTGAAGTACGCTCGCCCCGCGCCCTGCCCTACAGCACCAGCCGCATGACCCTGAGCGAAGTACTGGCCACCGTTGGCGGCCCGTCACCGGAATCCTCCAGCGGCCGTGAGGTGTATGTGATTCGCGGGGTTGAAAACCTCGAGACCGAGAAGGCCACCGTCTTTCAACTGAACGCCAGGTCACCCTCTGCGTTCATTCTGGCGGACCAGTTCGAGATGCAGCCGCAGGATGTGGTGTTCGTGGGTGCTGCGGGCATCACCCGCTGGAATCGCTTCATCAGCCAGCTCTTTCCCTCGGCCAATATCTTCCGTACGAGTCTGCTGATTGACGAAGACCTGCGCGACCGTCAGTAAGCACCCAGCGACCGAGGTAAACACCGGTGAATGTTCTGTTGCGCGGGGGATTGCTGTGCGCTTGCCTGGCCAGCGTTGCGGGTTGTACCGCAACCTCGGGTAACGCCGTCGACACGCTCTGGTTCGCTCTCCGCGGCCAGCCGTCGGTGGTCACGCCGGAGCGGCTGGCCGCTCTGAGCGTGCCGGCACTCGAGGTAAACCTGGGCTATGCCAGTGCGCTCATGGTACTCGGCAGCCAGGCCGGCGCGCGTCAGGAATGGGCCGGCACCGCAGAAATGCTGGTGACCCACCATGGCCGCGTAACGCAACTGGTGGGGCTGCCGGTCGACCCCATTATGCCGCTGCTGCCGGATGACCCTTTCATCAGCGGACTGCACCGGGTGGCCGATGGTACCCGCGTGACCCGCCTTGTGGACTACCCCGCCCGTTATCAGACTGGCTTGCGCCAGCACGCGACCTCTCGCCAGCGTGGCGTTAGTCCGCTGGAGATTCACGGGCAGACGCTGGATCTGCTGCGCGTGGATGAAGAGATTCATATGCCCGAACTGGGATTCAGGGCCACCAACCGTTACTGGTTGAACCCGCAGACCGGTTTCATTCACCGCAGTGCGCAACACCTTGCGCCGGATCTGCCAGTGATGGAGCTGGCGGTGATCAACCCCGGGCGGAGCGCACCATGAGGGCAGGATTTATCCGTTTCGCTTCGCTGGCTGCCGTGCTCTGTGGTTTGGCCGGTATGGCCGTGCCCGTTGCTGCGCAGGAGACGGTGCAGGTCAGCGGCCGGGTGCTGCAGCCGGGCAGCTATGACTGGCAGGAAGGTGCGCGCCTGCGTGATGCCGCGGTCGCCGGCCAGGTACGGGCGGACGCGTATTTCCTGGGCGCTGCGCTGTTACGTGAAAGTGCGCTAGAGCCCCAGCAGCGGTTGCGTACCGGGGTACTTTTCGATCTAAGCCAGGGACTGGTACATGCCCAGTCGCGTAACGACCAGCCGCTGCAGGAGCTGTTGCAACGGTTGCAGGGCCAGGTCGAGGCGATGCCGGTGACCGGCCGTGTGGTGGCCGAAATGAATCCACTGGCGCAGCAGTTGCTGCGTAACAACCCGCCGCTGCGTGCCGGTGATCGGCTGATCTACCCTGCCCGACCGGATTCGGTGCGGGTGATGGGCGCGGTACAGTCCGATTGCACACTCACCTTCGATCCCAGCACCACGGTACTGCGCTATCTGCGCCAGTGTCCGCGGCATGCGGCGGCAGATCCTGCCTACCTGTATCTGATTCAGCCCAACGGGGTGGTCCAGCGCGTGGGCGTGGCACATCACAATGCCGAGCCAGCAAACGTGGCAGTGGGTGCGGTGCTGCTGGTGCCGGTCAACCCGTCGCGCCTGGGCTCGGTTGCCGACGAGCTGAATGAGGAGCTGGCCGCCTTCCTTGCTACCCAGTACCGCCTGGGAGGGCGCTTTGATGATTAACTGCCGCTGGAATCGTTCTGCACTGGCGCTTCCGGTGTTCATGCTCGGGGTCAGCCTGGCCGGTGCGGCGCAGGCCGATCGTTATCGCACCACCCAGCATGACTTTGGCGGCGTCGGCCT
>JAUVYN010000058.1 GCA_030603065.1 Pseudomonas sp. | reverse complement strand
AATAATGGTGCCCAGAGACGGAATCGAACCGCCGACACGAGGATTTTCAATCCTCTGCTCTACCAACTGAGCTATCTGGGCAACGGGGCGCTATTAAACGGTTTCATCCGCTGACTGTCAACCCAGCCGGCAAAACTATTTTCGTTTTTTCAGCCGCTTACCGTCATTCAGGTGCTCGGCGGCACATAACCCTCCGCCTTGGCATAGTCCTTCCCGGAGAGAAACTTCTCCATCTCTTCCTGAATGAACGCGCGGTCCTGCGGATCCATCATGTTCAGCCGACGCTCATTGATCAGCATCGTCTGGTGCGCCTGCCATTCTTCCCAGGCCTTCTTCGAGACCTCATTGAAAATGGCCTCACCCTTAGGGCCCGGATAGGGCGGACGGTCGAGTCCTGGCAGTTCCTGCTTGTACTTGCGACACATGACCTGGCGGGACATGTCAGCCTCCTTGAACGGGATGAACGAGTTGCTCCGCCTGCTGCAGCAACTTCTTGACCGGTGCAGCCAGCCCCAGGCGGGATGGTTGCCGCAGGTTATACCAGACCTGTCCGGCTTCGGCCACGCTGTCACCTGGCTGGACCCTCACCAGAAGTGGCTGAATGTCGAGATGAAAATGGCTGAAGGTGTGGCGAAGTGGTTGCAGCAGAGTGCTGTCACGATGTACCCAGCCGCGACTGCTCAGCAGCGCTTCCAGTTCTTCGTGATGATCCAGCTGAGGCGGCGTCCAGAGCCCGCCCCATAGCCCGCTGTCGGGGCGCCGCTCGAGCCAGACCTCACCATCCGGGTTGACCAGCACCGGCATCAGACACTGGCGTACCGGTAACGCCTTGCGCGGCTTGGCCTGCGGGTAGCGGGTCGGTTCACCTAAAATACGCGCCTGGCACGCGTCCGCCAGCGGGCAGACCAGACAGGACGGCCGGGTTCGGGTGCAGAGCGTCGCGCCCATGTCCATCATCGCCTGGGTGTATGCATCCACCCGCTGGTCCGGCAGGTGCGCTTCGGCTACGGCCCATAGCTGATCGTGCACGCTACGTTCTCCCGGCCAGCCTTCGATGGCGTGATAACGTGCCAGCACCCGCTTGACGTTACCGTCAAGAATCGGCGCCCGCAGACCCATCGCCAGGCTCGCAATGGCTCCGGCGGTAGAGCGGCCGATGCCCGGCAGCGTCATCAGCTGTTCCACCGATTCCGGAAAACGGCCGCCGTGCTCCTGCACAACCAGCGCAGCGGCACGATGCAGGTTGCGCGCACGGCTGTAATAACCGAGCCCGGTCCACAGGTGCAGGACCTCATCGGGTTCTGCAGCAGCCAGCGCCTCGACCGTTGGCAGCGCGTCCATGAAACGCTGGTAGTAAGGGATGACGGTGGCCACCTGCGTCTGCTGCAGCATGATTTCAGACACCCAGACCCGATAGGGACTGCGCTCCTGTTGCCAAGGCAGATCCTTGCGACCGTTGCGGTCATACCATCGCAATACAGCGCTGGCGAAGCTGTCTGTGGTCACCGTCCGAGCAGCCCTCGAATTGCGTCACGCACCGCCGGGGCCTGGTCACCCAGACGCTCCTGTACCGCTTCCTCGACCTTGCGCTGCGCCTCGCTGCCCAGCAAGCGGCCGGCAATGCGGGTCACCCCTTCGGCATCCACCCCGCAACTGCGGGCGGCATTGTGCAGAAAGCCCTGGCAGCGAATCGGCCATTCGATCCCGGCGTAGCGCGGATTGACCGAGCAGGCAGGGTCTGGCATTTCACTCTTGTCGCCCTCGATGATCACACCGAGACGGTAGTCGATACGCTGCTGCGGCAGCAGCAGGTTGCCACGCCCGCGCACTGCCAACCCCGGAAGGGCGATCTGCAGGTCATCGCCACTCACGCGACCGTCGGCAATGTTGAAACTACCGGACAGGCGACGGAAGGGCGTGTCCTCGCTGCCCCGGGGCTCGCTGAGCGTGCGTCGATTGGCCAAGGCGATCGCCTGGCACAACTGCTGCTCCACGTTCACACCCATGAGCGCCCCTTCGTTGACCGTGAAACGGGCGCTGCCCCCCAGCGTGCTCATCCAGCGTGCCATGCTGTTACCCGCAGCGCGCAGGTCTGCATCAAGGTCCAGTCTGCCGCGAAACTGCGGCGGGGTGTCGTAAGCCTGCTGTACCGCCAATGAATCGATACTGGTAATTTTGCCCTTCAGCGCGAGCGACACGGGGGTGGCGCGCGAGTCGATTTCGCCAGTCAGCGCGAACTGGCCACCAAAGGCCCCACCCTCGAACTGGCGCAGTCGAACGCGCCCATCGCGCGCCAGCACGCTGACACGGAAGGGTGCAACCGTCTGTCCTGTGAGTTGCACCTGTTGCAAATCCAGCACCCCGTCGACGTCCAGTCGCGCCAGGGTATCCATCGGCAGAATGGGTTCATCGCTCCAGTCCGGCGGAGGCGCATCGGTACGCGCTCCACCGGCGGGCAACGCCGGGGAAGGCGCGCCGGCCTGCTCGTCCTCAGGCGACAGATAATCATCGATGTTCAATCGGTCCCCGGTAAGGCGAAAACGCAGCGCCTGTCGCTCAATATCGGCCAGGCCCGCACTTCCGGTCAGCTCCGATCCGTCGAGAACCATTTTCAGGTCGTCGAGTATCAATCGATTGGCGTTGCCGGTCAGCGTCGCTTGCAATGAAAGCTGCTCCAGCGCCCGCGGGTTACGGGTCTCGGGTAGATCCACCCCCAGCGAGCGCAATAATGCCTTGGGATCGAACTGCGCAACATTGAGCGTGCCCGCCAGTTGCATGTCACTGTCGAGCTGGCTCGCGCGAAGCTGGCCGGTAGCACGCAGATCCGCAAGACTCAGCCGCATCTGGTTGAGTTCAACGAACTGTTCGGTGAGATCCGCCAACAGGTCGCCACGCAGCTGAAGGGTAACCGCGCGACCGGAGAAAGGCGTGCCGCTGGCATCGAGCTGCAGGTCCACCGCATCCAGTTGATAACGCCGCTGGGTCTGATCGAAGAGGGCCACCCCTCGCAGGTCGACCCGCATCCGCAGAGCCGGTTCGTCAAGAATGACCAGGCCGAGCAGGTTAAGGTCGAATGACTCACCGTCTATGAGTGCGCCGGTGGACAGGTTGACGTCTTCCATCTGCACCGAGCGTCCGGCCTGTTGATCGGTGTACTGCAGACTGGCGTTGGTAACGCGAACGCTCTCGATGGAAATCTCCAGCGGCCTGGTGCGCTCGGCGGCTTCCGTGTCGGCTGGCTCGACGGTGACCGGCTCCTCCTGCACAACCTCGCGCTGCACACCGATGCTTTCCCAGTTGCCGACGCCCTCGGCGTTGCGTTCGAGCGTCAGGGCAATGCTGTCGACGATTACATCGCTCATGCGCAGTTCACGACGCAGCAGCGGTAGCACCTCGACCCCCAGTCCGAGGGAACCGATCCGCGCCAGCGGTTGCTCAGGCTGGTCTGCCGGAGCGACCCCCACCTCCTTGAGTTCGATCCCCAGCCAGGGGAACAGCGACCAGCCGATATCTCCGTCGAGGGTTAGCTCTACGTTGGCCCGGTCACGCGCCGCCTGCTGAATGTGCTCCTTGTAATCGTTCGGATCGAACATTCGGGTGAGGAAGAAAAGTATCCCTACCCCCAGGACGACGATGCCGAGGACCACGATCCCGACGATTCTGGCAACTGCTTTCATGGGTACTCCTGTAATGAACTCGCGGGCCGCCGGCCCCATTGCGCATGCTGCAGCCTACGTTAGTCGCTGTCCAGTCGCATGGCCACCTCACGCGCCAGCGCCAGGCTTGAGGTAAGCCCCGGGGACTCGATGCCAAGCAGATTGACCAAACCGGCAACCCCGTGCTCCGCCGCCCCCTGAATGATGAAGTCTGCCGCTGGCTGGCCGGGCCCACTGAGCTTGGCGCGGATGCCGGCGTAGCCCGGCACCAGACGATCAGGATCGCAACCCGGCCAGTAGCGGCCGATAGCATCAGCGAAGCGCTGATGCTGGCTGACATCGACCTGATAGTCGAAGTCGTCCTGATAGCGAACGTCAGGACCAAAACGCAGCTGCCCGCCCATGTCGAGAGTCGCATGCACACCCAGCCCCGAGGTGTTCACCTCGGGCATCGGATATACCAGATGACTGAACGGCGAGGCGCCACTGTAGGCAAAGTAGCTGCCCTTGCAGGGAAACAGGGGCGGAACCGCGGCCTGGTCAAGGCCCGCGACCTGTGCGGCGACCTGCTGGGCAAAGAGCCCTGCGCAATTGATCACCCAGCGGCACCTGAGCTCGTAGGATTCGCCCGCGCTTTCGCCGCAAACGCGCAGCCCGCCCTGCTCGGGCTCGATGAGCGATACCCGCGCGCCACAGATCAGGCTGCCACCGCCCTGTTGCAATGCCGCCTCGAAGGACTGCATCAGCGCATGACTGTCGACGATCCCGGTCAAAGGCGAGAAGAGCCCGGCGACCGCGCGAACCTCGGGTTCCAGCGCATGCACCTGATTGACATCCAGCCGCTGCAGTTCGACGCCATTGGCCCGGGCATTGGCGGCAAGCGCGTCCAGTGCTGCAATTTCTGCGGGCTCGACGGCGACCAGCAATTTCCCGATAGCTCGATGCGGCACCCCGCGCTCGGCACACCAGGCGTAAAGCAGGTCGCGCCCCTCTCGACACATACGCGCCTTCAGCGAACCCGGCGCATAGTAGATTCCGGCATGGATGACTTCGCTGTTACGACTCGATGCGTGCTGGCCGGGCCAGTCTTCCTGCTCCAGCACCATTACCTGCCGCCCCTGCGCGGCCAGGTGCTGGGCCACGGCCAGCCCGACAACGCCGGCCCCTACCACTATTACATCGCAGTCCATCATTTCGCTTCCCTAGCCCATAGGCCCGATCGAGAATCCCAATAACCCTGCTGTAGCCCGCAGACGCACCCTGCACGTATAATGCTCGCCCTTGATCTATATATCACCGGAGAACTGCCATGGCGGAGCGCAAGGCAAGCGTCGAGCGCAACACGCTGGAGACGCAGGTCAAAGTCGAGATCAACCTGGACGGTACCGGCCAGGCCCACTTCGATATTGGCGTCCCCTTTCTCGAGCACATGCTGGACCAGATCGCCCGGCACGGGCTGATCGACCTGAACATTCATTGCAAGGGTGATCTGCACATCGATGACCACCACACGGTGGAAGATGTCGGCATTACCCTTGGCCAGGCCTTCGCTCGCGCCATCGGCGACAAGAAGGGCATTCGCCGCTATGGCCATGCCTATGTGCCGCTGGACGAAGCGCTCTCGCGCGTGGTCATCGACTTCTCCGGGCGTCCGGGCCTGCACATGCACGTGGACTTCACGCGGGCCAGCGTCGGGGGCTTTGACGTCGATCTGTTCATGGAGTTCTTCCAGGGCTTTGTCAATCACGCCCAGGTGACCCTGCACATCGACAACCTGCGTGGGGTTAACACCCACCACCAGATCGAAACCGTGTTCAAGGCCTTCGGCCGGGCACTGCGCATGGCCGTGGAAGAGGATCCACGCATGACCGGCATGATGCCTTCGACCAAGGGTTGCCTCTGAACGATGAGCAGTCATGTAGCGGTTATCGATTACGGCATGGGCAATCTGCACTCCGTGGCCAAGGCCCTGGAGCACGTGGGTGCGCGGCATGTCGAAGTCACCAGCGACCCGGAGGTGATCCGGGCGGCGGACCGGGTGGTGCTGCCGGGGGTGGGCGCGATCCGCGACTGCATGAGCGAGCTGCGCCAGTTGGGCCTTGATCAGGTGGTACAGCAGATCGCCGGTGAAAAGCCTCTGCTCGGCGTGTGCGTCGGCATGCAGATGCTGCTCGAACACAGCGAGGAGAATGGCGGCGTGACCGGCCTCGGCCTGTTTCCCGGCCAGGTGAAGTTCTTCGGAGACGAGCTGTACGAAGGCGAGGTACGTCTGAAGGTGCCGCACATGGGCTGGAACCAGGTGCAGCAGACCATCGACCACCCACTCTGGCATCGTATCGAGCAGAACGCCCGCTTCTATTTCGTGCACAGCTACTACGGCGTGCCCGGCAAGCCCACGCAGTTGGCCGGACGCTGCCAGTACGGCGTCGATGTGGCCGCCGCGCTGGCCCAGGACAATGTTTTCGCAACCCAGTTTCACCCGGAGAAGAGCCATGCCAATGGCCTGCAGCTGCTGCAGAACTTCCTCGCCTGGGATGGACGCTGGTAGGGCAAGGCCCGCTGATTAGGAACCCGATTATGCTGATTATTCCCGCTATCGATCTGAAGGATGGCGCCTGTGTGCGCTTGCGCCAGGGGCTGATGGACGATGCCACGGTATTTTCCGATGACCCGGTCGCCATGGCCGCCCGCTGGGTGGAGGCTGGCTGCCGTCGTCTGCATCTGGTCGATCTGAACGGCGCCTTCGAAGGCAAGCCGGTAAATGGCGATGCGGTTACTGCCATCGCCCGGCGTTATCCCGACCTGCCGATCCAGATCGGTGGTGGCATCCGTTCACTGGAAACCATCGAGGAATACGTGCGCGCCGGTGTCAGCTACGTGATCATCGGCACCAAGGCGGTCAAGCAGCCGGAGTTTGTCGGTGAAGCCTGTCGCGCCTTCCCGGGCAAGGTCATCGTCGGCCTGGATGCCAAGGATGGTTTCGTCGCCACCGATGGCTGGGCAGAGGTCAGCAGCATCCAGGTCGTCGATGTGGCCCGTCGCTTCGAGGCCGACGGCGTATCGGCCATCGTCTACACCGACATTGCCAAGGACGGGATGATGCAGGGCTGCAACGTCGAAGCCACCGCAGCACTGGCCAATGCCACCTCGATTCCGGTGATCGCCTCCGGCGGCATCCACAATCTGGGCGATATCCAGGCACTGCTCGATGCCCGCGCGCCGGGCATCATCGGCGCCATCACCGGACGGGCCATCTACGAAGGCACCCTCGAAGTCGCCGAAGCCCAGGCGCTGTGCGACCGCGCCGGCGCCCGCTAAGCACACAACCAGAATCCTTGCCTGCCCCCGCCGATGCGGGGTGCTGCGGAGAACCGACATGGCCCTAGCCAAACGCATCATTCCCTGCCTCGACGTCGACAACGGTCGCGTGGTCAAGGGCGTCAAGTTCGAGAACATCCGCGATGCTGGCGACCCCGTGGAAATCGCCCGGCGCTACGATGAACAGGGTGCCGACGAGATCACCTTCCTCGACATCACCGCCAGCCATCAGGAACGCGACACCACACTGCACACCGTAGAGCGCATGGCCAGCCAGGTGTTCATCCCGCTGACCGTGGGCGGCGGAGTACGCACCGTTGCCGACATCCGCAATCTGCTCAATGCCGGCGCGGACAAGGTCTCGATCAACACCGCAGCGGTGTTCAACCCGGAGTTCGTCGGCGAGGCGGCAGACCGCTTCGGCTCCCAGTGCATCGTGGTCGCCATCGATGCCAAGCGGGTGTCCGGCCCGAACGAGCCCGGCCGCTGGGAAATCTTCACCCACGGCGGCCGCAAGCCGACCGGGCTGGATGCGGTGCAGTGGGCAGTGAAGATGCAGCAGCTGGGCGCCGGCGAAATCCTGCTGACCAGCATGGATCAGGATGGTGTGAAGAGTGGCTACGATCTGGGCGTGACACGCGCCATCAGCGACGCGTTGCACATTCCAGTGATCGCCTCGGGCGGGGTCGGCAATCTGCAGCACCTGGCTGACGGCGTGCTAGAGGGCGGGGCGGACGCGGTACTGGCCGCGAGTATTTTCCATTTCGGCGAGTTCACCGTCGGCGAGGCCAAGCGCTACATGGCCGAACGCGGCATCGAGATGCGCCTCTAATCGCTTCGAGACTGTCCGTCGAGCAGCGTCTCGACGGGTACTACCCTGACTCCTTCGCGCTCTTCCAGTCCTGACAGCCTGCGCTCAAGAAACGCCAGCGTCTCGGGATAGGGATGACCAATCATCACCGCATAGCCTTCCTTGCGCGCCCGCCTGACTGCTTCGTCGAAGGAGCGATTCAGATGATCCGGCGTACGCAGATTATCGAGAAACACGTGTCGGGACAGGTGTGGAAGGCCCCGCGCCGCCGCTGCGCCGGCCGCCTGGGTCTGCGCCGAGGTTCGGCTGTCGACGAAGAACAGTCCGCGCATCTTCAGCTCCTGCATCAGCCAGTCCATCTGCGGCCGAAGCGTGGTCAGCAGGCTGCCCATGTGATTGTTGACACCCTGAATGCCCTGAAAACTATCCAGATTCTCGTTCAGAACCCGCTGAAATTCCGCCTGCGACATGTGCGCATAGAGTCCGCCCGGGCCGATAGAGGTGCCCCCCTGATTCTCCATCGGCAGGTGCAGCATGACCGTTCTACCGGCCTGCCGCGCTTCCTCCGCCAGTTGCCGCGCCGCCAGTGTGTGGGGCAGGATCGCCAACGCAACCGGCGCCGGCAGGGCGATTATCCTGCGCCCCTGGGACAGGCCGTGACCGACGTCATCGATGATGATCGCCAGGAGCGGCAGGTCGGCTTCCCCCCGGTGCCGAACCGAGGAGATCGGCCGCGAAGCGGGCACCTCGACATTCAGCGCGGGTGTCTCGACCAGCTCGGGCGATTCGGCAGGGGACACTGGCCGCGGCGCGTATCGAACCTCAGGACGCAGCAAGAGCGAGCCGGGAACTGGCGAAGCAGGAATCGTTTGCGGAATGGCTCTGGGAATGGGAGTCGGATCAATCAATCGCTTCCAGTCGAGCGCCGGAAGTGCCGGAGGTTGCAGCCTCTCGATGCGCTCGGCCACATCATCCGGCGACGGTTCCGCAGGCAAGGGCGCGTCAGTGTCACCGCAGGCTGCCAGCATGATCGCCAGCAGCCAGACCAGCGCAAGCCTCATCGTCTGGATCGGGCGATGTTCAATCCTTTGAGCAGGTTGAGTGCCTGATTGAGCTGATAATCGGTGTCCTGGCGACGGTCGCCCTGGGTGACAGGCGTGCGGATCGTCGGCCGCTCCTCGCCATTGATGTTCATCAGGTGACCCTGCAGGTCTGCCTCGCGAACGCCGATTTCCTCCTCGTCGCGGGTCAGTCGCGCCCGCTCGACGCGGATGTCCGGCACTATGCCCTGGGCCTGAATGGACCGTCCGTTGGGCGTGTAGTACAGCGCGGTGGTGAGCTTGAGCGCGCGGTCATTGTTCAGCGGCAGCACTGTCTGCACCGAACCCTTGCCGAAGCTGTCGGTACCCATGATCACTGCGCGGCCATGATCCTGCAGCGCGCCAGCGACGATCTCGGATGCGGATGCCGAACCGCCATTGATCAGCACTACCAGCGGCACGCTGCCACCAGGATTGTGACGAGTGGCGTTGAAGCGCATTTCCGCGTTGGGCAGACGGCCCTTGGTATAAACGATGAGCCCCTGGTCGATAAAGCTGTCGGCCACTTCAACCGCCGATTGCAACACGCCGCCCGGATTGTTGCGCAGATCCAGCACTATGCCCTTGAGCGAGCCCTTCTCGTTCAGGCTGGCCAGACTACGACGCAACTCGTCACCGGTATTGTTCTGGAACTGGGTAATGCGCATGTAGACGTAGCCGTCCTCCAGCGTCTCGGTGCGCAGACTGGCCACCTTGACCACCGCACGCTTGAGCTCGATGTCGAAGGGTCGCCCCGCATCGCGCACCAGCGTCAGCACCACCCTGGTCCCGGCCGGGCCACGCATTTTCTCGATGGCCTCCATCAGGCTCATGCCCTTGACCGGCTGGTCGTCAATTTTCACGATCAGATCGCCCGCTTCGATACCAGCCCGGGCAGCGGGAGTGTCGTCGATAGGTGAAATAACCTTGATGAAGCCGTCCTCCTGTCCGACTTCGATACCCAGCCCACCGAACTGGCCGCTAGTGCTGTCCTGGAGGCCGCGAAATGCCTCGGGCTCCAGATAGGCGGAGTGCGGATCCAGGCCTTCGAGCATGCCGCGGATGGCATTATCCAGCAGAGTGGCGTCGTCGACAGGCTCGACGTAGGCTGCCCGGATGCGCTCAAGCACCTCGGCGAAGGTGCGCAATTCGTTCAGCGGCAGGGGCGCCTGATCCTGTTGCTGAGCCTGCGCAGAGCCCACGACGAGCGCAACGCTCAAACAGGTAGCGAACAGGGTACGCGCAGCAGTCATCGAACTCTCCCAACTCAGGCTAGACATCTAGGGTTACGGGACAAGGGACGGCGGGATGTCACCCCGGCAGCATACACCAGGCAAGCGGGTCGAGGGGACGGCCCTGGTGACGGATTGAAAAATACAATGATGGCGAACCAAGCCCGCCACTGCTGCCGACGGTGGCGACCGCCTCGCCCGGCTGGACCCAGGCGCCCACTTCCCGCAGCAGTGTCTGATTATGTCCGTAGAGGCTAAGATAGCCACCTCCGTGATCGAGTATCAACAGAAGACCGGAGCCGCGCAACCAGTCCGCGAACACCACCCGCCCGCCATGTATGGCGTGCACACCGGCACCCTCGCTGGCGCTGATGAGCAGTCCGTCCCACTTGAGCCGCGAGTCGCCGCCGCGCTGGCTGCCAAAGCGCGCCTCGATCGTTCCCTTGAGCGGCAACGGCATCTTGCCCTTGGCCTGCACGAAAGGAAGATTGCCGGCAGGCGTCGGAATGCTGGTGATGGCCTCGTCCAGTGACTTGATCAGTTTGGCCAGCTCGGCACGTTCGGACTCCCGCGCCTTGAGCTGCTGCTCCTGGGTACGTCGCTCTCCGCGCAGCCCGGCCAACAGCTGATTGCGATTGGCCTGCTGCGCCTCGATCGCCCGGCGCTGGCCGGCGAGCTGCTCGCGGTTGTCCTGCAGGCGGTTCTGCTCCCGGACGATATCGACACTCGCCTGGCGGATCTGTTCGATGGTATTGCGGTACTCGGTGATCTCTTCACTACGCGCACGACTGACGTACTCGTAGTAGCGCATCATCCGCGCGACGCGTGCCGGATCGTCCTGGTTGAGCATGAGCTTCAGATAATCCTGCTGCCCGGCCATGTAGGCCGAACGAACCTGCCGGGCGATCTGCTCCTGCTGGGCCTCGAGCGCAGCGTGGAGCCCCTCCGCCTGGCTATGCATCTCCTGGAGGCGGGTTTCGCCATCGCGGATCTGTTTTTCCAGCTCCTGGCTTTCGCGGCGAAGCCGGCCGATCTCGCTTTCGCTCTTCTTGAGCTGCGTCTCCAGCTCGGACATGTCCTGCTGCAGCGTGCCGAGCATCTTTTTGAGCTTGGCGATTTCCGCCTCGGTCTGTTTCAGCTCGGCCTTTGCCTCGCGGGAGTCCTGGGCCGCAGCCGGCACCGCCACCAGCACCGATCCACCCAGCGCGAGCACCAGCAGCGAGCCGCCGAGTACCCTGCGTAAACGCCATCCATTCGCTCTTGCCATGTCCGTATCGCGCCCTCAGGCCAGTGTGACGATCGACCGCCCGGTCATTTCCGCAGGCTGGGGCAGGCCCAGCAGGGTCAGCATGGTGGGCGCTACGTCAGACAGAATGCCGCCCTCGCGAAGGGAAACCTTGCGCGGCCCGACATAGACGAAGGGCACCGGTTCGCAGGTGTGTGCAGTATGCGCCTGCCCCGTGTGGCTGTCGGACATTTGCTCGACATTACCGTGATCGGCGGTGATCAGTGCCTCGCCACCGACCTTGGCGAGCGCCGTGATGATTCGCTCGATACAGGAATCCAGGCATTCCACCGCGGCGACCGCCGCCTCGAATACGCCGGTATGACCGACCATGTCGCCGTTGGCATAGTTGACGATGATCACGTCGTAACGCTGCTGCTCGATGGCCTCGACGATACGGTCGGTGACTTCCGGCGCGCTCATCTCCGGCTGGAGATCATAGGTCGCGACCTGGGGCGAAGGTATCAGGATGCGCTCCTCACCTTCGAAGGGCTCTTCGCGGCCACCGGAAAAAAAGAAGGTTACGTGGGCGTATTTTTCCGTCTCTGCGATGCGCAGCTGGGTTTTGCCCTGTTTGGCCAGATATTCGCCCAGCACGTTGTCCAGCGAAGTCGGCGGGAAGGCACAGGGCGCATCGATATCCGCCGCATACTGCGTGAGCATCACATAGCCGGCCAGCCGAAGCGGCCGCTGCCGTGGAAAGCCGGCAAAGTCCGACTCGACGAAAGCCCGGGTGAGCTCGCGGGCACGGTCGGCACGGAAGTTCATGAAGATCACCGCATCGCCATCCTCGACCCGAACCGGCTCGCCAATGGTAGTCGCCTTGACGAACTCGTCGCTCTCACCACGCTCGTAGGCAGCATGCAGCGCGTCGATGGCCGTTTCGGCGCGGAACTCCGCCTTGCCCTCGGTGATCAGCTCGTAAGCTGCCTGCACCCGATCCCAGCGATTGTCGCGGTCCATGGCGAAATAGCGGCCAATGATGCTCGCGGTACGGCCCTTGCCGAGGCGGCGGTATGCACCTTCGACCAGAGTCAGCGAGGGCGCGGCGCTCTTTGGCGGCGTGTCGCGGCCATCCAGAAACGCATGCAGGTAAATCTGCTCGGCGCCCCGGCGAGCTGCCAGCTCGACCATCGCGATCAGTTGGTCCTCATGACTGTGCACACCGCCGGGCGACAACAGGCCCATGATATGCACCGCGCGTCCGGAACCCACGGCCGCGTCCACCGCAGCACACAGTTGCGGATTGTCGAAAAACTCCCCATCGTCGATGGCCTTGGTCACGCGAGTGAAATCCTGGTAGACCACCCGGCCGGCGCCAAGATTCATGTGTCCTACTTCGGAATTGCCCATCTGTCCGTCAGGCAGACCGACATCCATGCCCGAGCCGGAGACCAGGGTATGGGGCGCTTCGGTCCATAGCCGATCCCACACCGGCGTTCTGGCCGCCATGATGGCGTTGGACTCGGGGGAGTCGCTGTGGCCGAAGCCGTCCAGGATCATCAATACCAGAGGTTTGGGTGCAACTGTCATAAGAAGAATAGCTCGCAGTCGTATTCAGGAAAGCGCACCTGCCGAGATCTCGGCGTGCCAGCGCGACGGGCTTGTGCGCTCAGTTTACTTGGCCGGGTGCCGCATGTCATGCGCGCGGGAGGTTCTGCCACCGTGCAGGGCTGTGTATACTGGCGAACTTCATCGAGTCCGGAATCCATCCCCATGCAGGTCCTTACGCAGTTTATCTCGCAACTGTTCGAATTCATCGGCAACCACTACATTCTGACCACAGCCTTCCTGATTGTGCTCACGCTGCTGATCATTACCGAGGGACGCAAGGCCGGGCGCACGCTGACCACACAGCAGGCGACCACTTTGATCAATCGCGAGAATGCGGTGGTGGTTGATATCCGGCCAAAGAAAGATTACGCCGCAGGGCATATCGTCGACTCGATCAACATTCCGCATGACAGCCTGCAAAAGCGTCTGGTAGAACTGGACAAGTACAAGGACAAGCCAATCATCCTGGTATGTGCCAACGGACAGCACGCCGGCACCTACGCCAAGCAACTGACGGCGGCCGGCCACACCAATGTCAGCCGCCTCGCCGGAGGGGTGGGCAGCTGGCGTGCCGATAATCTGCCCCTGGTGAAGTGACATGTCTGAAGTGACCATCTACAGCAGCGACTACTGTCCGTTCTGCATTCGGGCCAAACAGTTGCTGGACAGCAAGAAAGTCCAATACAAGGAAATCGTGGTAGACGGCAAACCTGCCGTGCGCGCAGACATGACGCGCCTTGCGGGAGGCCGTACCTCGGTTCCACAGATCTGGATCGACGACACCCACGTGGGTGGCTGCGATCAGTTGATGGCTCTGGAGCGAGCCGGCAAGCTCGACGCCATGCTGCAGCGCTAAACCACACCATTTCTACCGCCACCAAGCATATTTAAGGACCGACCATGGCCGAGGAAAACCAGAACAATCAAGCCGCCAACGGCGCCGCCCAGGACCAGCCGCAGGTGCAGTTCAGCCTGCAGCGAATCTACGTCAAGGACTTGTCCTTCGAGTCTCCCAAGGCTCCCTCGGTATTCCAGAGCCAGTGGAACCCGCATGTGAACCTGGACCTGAATACCCGTCACACACAGTTGCAGGACGGTATTCACGAGGTGGTGCTGAGCCTTTCCGCCACGGTGACCAATGGTGAGGAAGATGTGACCTTCATCGCCGAAGTCCAGCAGGCCGGTATCTTCGCCATCAGCGGGCTGGATGAAGCCGCCATGCGCCACACCCTCGGCGCCTTCTGCCCGAACATCCTGTTCCCCTATGCCCGCGAAGCCATCGACAACCTGGTACTGCGCGGCAGCTTCCCTCCCCTGATGCTGTCGCCGGTGAACTTCGATGCGCTCTATGCGCAGGCCGAGCAGCGCCGCGCCCAGGAAGCTGCAGGCACCGCCTGACCCTCGCGCACTGGCTGGATCCAGCCAGTGCGTCCCTCCTGCCCTTGCATGCTGTCGGCGCTTGTCAGCCTGCCTCGCTTGAACTATGTTAGGCCACCCGCTTTTCCTGCCAACGGATGCAAGCATGACCCTGCCCGCCTCGCGCCCGCTCTATTTCATCGCGTTCATAGTCTGCGCCCTGCTGCTGCTGACCGCGCTCTACATGGAGCATGTGATGGGCCTCATGCCGTGCCCGCTCTGCCTGATTCAGCGCGGCGCATTCATCGTCATCGCCCTGGTTTGCCTGATCGCGATGTTTCATAACCCGCAGCCAGCCGAAGGTCGTCAGCGTTCTATCGCAGCGCGCGTCTATCCTGCCCTGTTGGCGCTCTTCGCAGCTTTCGGTGCTGCCATCGCGGGCCGTCAGGTTTGGCTGCAGCATCTACCCTCCGATCAGTTGCCTTCCTGTCTTCCCAGTCTCGACTACATGATGGATGTATTACCTCTGCGAGAGGTCCTCGGCCTTCTTTTCAGCGGGACTGCAGACTGCGCCGCCGTAACCTGGACGTTTCTGGGACTCAGCATCGCGGAAGGCACACTCATCGCCTTCATCTGCTTCACCCTGTTCGCGGCCGTGCAGCTGTTCCGCCGGGACGACTGAACGCCCGATCGCGCGCTTCCCCGCCCCACTGAACCAAGCCAGCCGCTGCCCGTCAAAGCCCGAGGCACACCGCCACACCGTCGTCGAAGCATTCCGCTCGGAAGAGTGTCGGTAACCCTTGAAGCTGGCGCATGGACTGGCCTATGCTGTCCTTCGCTAACAATCAACGCAGACAGGCCAGAGCGCGGCCGCAGGTGTCGACTAAGAACCGTCGACCACTCTCAAGAGGTGGATATCATGCTGGACAGCTGCACAACAGCCCAGGAACGGTGGGGCGGCGTCAACCAACTGATCGATCGCTGGCTGGCTGAACGCAAGCAACTCATTCTTCAGTATTCGACTCTGCGCGATCGCGCCACCCCCGTCGAACAACCCGACCAGGCCCTCGACAGCTTCTGTGATGTTCTGGTCGATTACGTATCGGCCGGCCACTTCGAAGTGTACGAGCAACTGATGCGCGAAGCGGAAGCCTTCAACGATACCCGCGGCCTCGAACTGGCACGTCAGGTATATCCGCGCATAGAAACCATCACCCAGTCCGCGGTGGCATTCAACGACGCGTACGGAGAGGCGAATGCTGAGCTGGATGAAGCAGCCATGCAGGCCGAACTGCGCATGCTCGGCGCCTTCCTTCACGAACGCTTCGAGCTTGAAGACTGCCTGATAGAAGTACTGCACAACGCCCACCAGGACCTCATCGCCGCCAATGAACCTCAGGGAGCCTTGACGTGAGTGAATCCGAGACCAGGAAGTCGGCGCGCGTCGCCACCCCGCTGCACCTTCTGCAGACACTGACGCGGACCCTCAATGAACATCTTGCCGACGCCTGCCAGCAGGCCGAGGATGACGCGCGCAAGGCGCTTGAAAAGCTCAACCGCCAGCATGCCAAGCTGGACGCCAAGCTTGGCGAAGCGAGAGAGAAGGTCGCTGCTCGCGAGCGCGGTGAAGAAGACAAATCGATCAGCAAGGCGCAGGCCAAGGTAACCGAACTGGAGACGGCACTGGCGGAGCTGGAACAGGCGCGCAGCGCCGCTGAAAACTACATCAAACAGCTCAAGTCGGACATCCGCCAGACCCTCAAGCTCGCCAAGGGCTTCGAACGCATCGAAGGTCAGGCCGCCCAGGCCATCGAGAAACGCGACAACTCTCAGCCGGCTGACGACCGACCGCGCACCGGGCAGCGGCGCCGCAACCGGCGCCGCCCCGCCGAAGCCACGGCTGAAGCCTGACTCAGTGTTCCGGGTCGTCCGACTCGGAACCATCGTCGCGAGGGCAAAGAAGTACTGCCAGGCGCGCCAGTTGCTTTTTCAATCGGGGAGATGGGGCAAGACCCTGTGCCCTGGAGCAATCCAGCAGCGCATTATCCAGTCTCAGCCCACCGGGTTGCGCCAGCTTCATGCAGACACCATGCAGGAACTCCAGCTGGCTGAGCTCTACAGCCACTTCCAGGGCCTTCAGCTGCTGATACTCCTCGCTCAACCTGGCAACCGGTCGGGCATTGCGCCGAGCCGAGCGCAGCGGAGCGATGACCAATGCCTGCACCGGCCGGTGCTCGCTGACCAGCTGCGACCACCCCCCCTGCGTCAAGAATAAGCTCCGACCACACATCCAGGCAGCACACAGCGCCAGCAGTACGTCCAGTCCATGCTCGTCCTGCAGCATCAACAGCTGTTGTGCAACACCGGGACCTCCGTAGACCTGCTGAGCGAAATCCTTCAGGGATAGTTCTCCTGCCATTGTTCTCTCCACGCTGCGCAGTCCGGGGGCGCGCTGATATACTCCGCGCCATGATCAAGATCGAATCCCTCACGCTCCAGCGCGGACCGCTGCGCCTACTGGGCAACGCCAACCTTACCCTGCATGCCGGCCAGAAGGTAGGACTGCTTGGCACCAACGGTGCCGGCAAATCCAGCCTGTTCGCGTTGCTGCGCGGGGAGCTCGGACCCGACGCCGGAAGCTGCACCCTACCCGCTGACTGGCGAATTTCGCACATGCGCCAGGAGATCGAAGATCTCGACCGTATCGCGGTGGAGTACGTGCTCGATGGCGACTTCGAGCTGCGCCGCGTACAGCAGCGTCTGGCCGAAGCCGAACGCAACCAGGACGGCCAGACCCTCGGCGCTCTGTATGCCGAGCTCGACGCGCTGAATGGCTTCAGTGCCGACAGTCGTGCCCGCACTCTGCTCGCCGGCCTGGGTTTTACACCCGAGCAATGCGATGCCCCGGTCGGGGACTTCTCTGGCGGCTGGCGGATGCGGCTCAACTTGGCCCAGGCTCTGATGTGCCCTTCTGAGCTGCTGCTGCTCGACGAACCGACCAACCACCTGGATCTGGACGCCATCCTCTGGCTGGAGGACTGGCTCAAGGCGTACCGCGGGACTCTGCTGCTTATTTCCCATGATCGCGACTTTCTCGACGCCGTTGTGGAGCACATCGTGCATGTGGCCGAGCAGCAACTGACGCTCTACCGGGGCGGCTACAGCCAGTTCGAGCGCACCCGTGCGGAAAGACTGGTACAGCAGCAGGCTGCTTTCGAGAAGCAACAGGCGCAACGCGAGCACATGCAACGCTATATTGCTCGCTTCCGGGCCCAGGCGACCAAGGCTCGCCAGGCGCAGAGCCGGCTCAAGGCGCTGGAAAGGATGGAGCTGATCGGCCCGGCGCACATCGACTCGCCGTTTTCCTTCAGCTTCCGCGAGGCGGACCAGCAATCCAGCCCCTTGTTGGATCTGCACGAAGCAACCGTCGGTTATGGCGATTCGGCAGTTCTCGAGCAGGTCAAGCTGCAGCTTGTACCCGGCGCCCGGATTGGCGTTCTCGGCCCGAACGGAGCCGGCAAGTCGACGCTTATCAAAACCCTCGCCGGCAGCCTGCCGCTACTGGCTGGGGAGCTCAAGACCGGCGAGCACCTGGCGATCGGCTACTTTGCCCAGCACCAGCTCGACAGCCTGGATCCGGAGGCGAGCCCACTGCTGCACCTTGCGCGTATCGCCCCGGCCGAGCGCGACCAGACACTGCGCAACTTTCTCGGCGGATTCGATTTTCGCGGCGATCGGATCGACGAGCCGGTCCGGCACTTCTCAGGTGGCGAAAAAGCCAGATTGGCGCTGGCACTGATCGCCTGGCAGAAACCCAACCTGCTGCTGCTCGACGAGCCGACCAACCACCTCGACATGGAAATGCGCCACGCGCTGACCCTCGCCCTGCAGCAGTTCGAGGGGGCAATGTTGCTGGTATCTCACGATCGAGCCCTGATCCGTGACACCACCGACGAGCTGTGGCTGGTTGCCGACGGGCGCCTGCAAGTCTACCCCGACGACCTGGATACCTACACCCGCTGGCTGGCCCAGTTCCGTCAGCAGCAAAACGAGTTACGCAACAGCGCTGCGGGCCCGGCCCAGAACGAAGAAAAGATCGATGCCAAGACCCAGCGCAGGCTCGCAGCCGAACAGCGCCAGCGATTGGCCCCGCTACGGCGCCAGATCGAAAAGCTCGAACAGCAGATGAACAGCCTTGCAGCGGAGCTCGAAGAAATCGAGCAGACGCTGGGTGATACCGAGCTGTACAACCCGGAGCACAAGGAGCGCCTCAAGGCATTGCTGGCACGTCAGGCGAGCGCCCGGCAATCCCTGGAAGACGTGGAAGCACGCTGGCTGGAAGCCAGTGAAGAACTCGAAGCCTGCTCGGAATGATCACCAGGGGATCGGCTGCCCATCCCAGGCATAGAACCGGCCAGTGTCTTCCGGCGCGCTGCGAGCAATGATCTCAAGCAGTCGCTCGGCGACGAAATCGACAGTGAAGAGCTTCCCGGCCGGCACCCGTGCCTGAAACGGACGCGACAGTTCGGTATCCGTGGTGCCAGGATGCAGCAGCAGACATATTCCGCTGCGGTTGAGCCGCTGCCATTCGATCGCGAAGGTGCGCAGGAGCATGTTCTGCGCCGATTTGCTGGCGCGGTAGGCGTACCATCCACCCAGCCGGTTGTCCCCTATGGAGCCGACTCGCGCTGAAAGCGAAGCGAAAACGCAACGATGGGTGCCTCTCAACAGGGGCAGCAGGGCCTGGGCGAGCAGGATCGGAGCAAAAGCATTGATTTCGAAGCTGCGCTGAAGGCCGGCAAGACTGAGCTGAGACAGGCTTTTCTCCGGCTGCTGGCCGGCCCGCTCGTGGAGAAAACCGGCGCAGTTGATTACCAGATCCAACCGCGGCACTGCTGCTACCACTCGCTGTCGCAGACGCTGCACATCCTCGGACCGGGTGAGGTCGCAGTTGATGTGGACAATCCGGCCGTCGCGTTGCGGCGCTTCAGGCCAATTGCGGGCAACAGCGAACACTCGTCCTACCCCGGCCTCTGCCAGCAGCGCATCTACCAGCGCCTTACCGATACCGCGACTGGCACCCGTTACCAGAACCTGCGCCGGCGAACCATCTGCAGTCCTGAAGTCCATGCTGCAACCCTCGGCAAAGTCGGTGACAATAGTCAAAGCCCATCAGGAACCTACCCCATGACAATCTGGATTGACGCCGACGCCTGCCCGAGACCAGTCCGGGAGGTAGTCGTGAAAGCCGCCCGGAGGCGGCAGATCGAACTGGTGCTGGTGGCCAATAGCCCTCAGCAGCTGCCCCCCGGCCCAGGCATCCGCCAGGTGGTGGTGTCCAGTGGTGCCGACATGGCCGATCACTACATCATCGACAACGCCCGCTGCGGTGATCTGGTGATCACCGCCGACATTCCGCTGGCGGCCGGCCTTGTAGAACGGCAGGTAACGGCAATCAATCCCCGCGGCGAGATCTATGACAAGTCCAATGTCGGAGAGCGACTCGCCACGCGCAATCTTATGGATGAGCTGCGCGGGGCTGGGCTTGCCGGTCGCAGCGGACCAAAACCCTATAGCGATCGGGACAAGCAGACCTTCGCCAATGCCCTCGACCGCTTGCTCGCCCGGCTCTGATCGCGGCGCTACGCGCCCGCGCCCGCAGCATTAGCGTGTTACGAAACGCTGTACCTGCTGGTCCAGCCGTGCGCGCAGCCCGTCCAGCTGCGCGGCAAGATCGCTGAGATCCGCCGCCTTCCCGACATTGGCATCGGCTATCTGCAGCACACCGCTCAGGTGTTGGGAGACGTCTTCACCCACGGTGGCCTGTTCATGGGTAGCGGTTGCGATCATGTCGTTCAGCTGGGAAATGTGGGTTATCTCCTCGACCATGCCAGCGAGCATCTGCGCACTGGAATCGGCGGCCTCGAGGCAGCGACGAACCGACACCTGACTGCGCGACATCGCCTCGGTGGCGGCGTCCGAAGCCTTCTGCAGCCGACCGATGAAGTCCTGAATTTCGGAGGTGGATTTGGCGGTGCGCTGCGAGAGGTTACGCACCTCGTCGGCAACTACTGCGAAACCGCG
The DNA here is from genome assembly GCA_030603065.1 of Pseudomonas sp. GTDB lineage: Bacteria > Pseudomonadota > Gammaproteobacteria > Pseudomonadales > Pseudomonadaceae > Halopseudomonas. Next base: position 297 of record JAUVYN010000058.1, on the reverse strand, counting down.
CCCTTGCTCGCCAGCCCGAGCCGCCTCGATGGCCGCGTTCAACGCCAGCAGGTTGGTCTGTTCCGCCACGCCGCGGATGACGTCGACCACCTGATGGATATCCATCGCCAGCTGTGCGGTGCCTTCCACCGCATCTCCGGTTAGGCCGATGTCCTTATCCAGCGAAGCAACTTCCTGCTTTATCTTCTGCATGGCCTGGTTGCCCTGCTGGGCGTGGCCATTGGCACTGCGCGCTGCTACTGCAGCCTCCTGGGCGCTACGTGCCACATCTTCGGTGGCAGTGCTCAGCTCGCGCAT
>JAUVYN010000033.1 GCA_030603065.1 Pseudomonas sp. | reverse complement strand
GGCCCTGTCGGCGGTCACTGCAGCTGATTCTCCACCACCCAGACGGCTGCTTCGGTACGCGAACGCATCCCGAGCTTGTTGAGCAGGCGTTTGACGTGAACCTTGACGGTCCCTTCGGTGATGTCCAGCTTGCGTGCGATCATCTTGTTGCTCTGACCCTTGGCGATCCAGCGCAATACGTCCTTCTCCCGTTTGGTCAGGCTCGAAGCCTGTACCTGGGTAGATGTCTTCGGGCGTTCGCGAATCGCCTGTGCCAGCACCATTGTCAGCTCGGGGCTAAGCGCTAGCTTGCCCTGGGCCGCCTGGCGGATCTGCGCAACCAGCTGCTCGGCATCCATGTCCTTGAGCAGGTAGCCGTCGGCGCCGTTGCGAAGCGCTTCCAGAACGTGGCTCTGGTCATCGGATACGGTGAACATCACGATGCGCGCGTCTTCACCCGCGTCCCTTAGCCGCTTGAGCGTCTCCAGGCCGTCCATTCCTGGCATGTTCAGATCGAGCAGGATGAGGTCCGGGTTCAGCTCTTCGGCCAGACGCAGTGCGTCCGGTCCACTGCCGGCGTCGCCCACCGGTTCGAGATCCGGTTCGAGTTCCAGCAGATCCCGCAGGCCGCGGCGCATCATCGGGTGATCATCGACCAGTAGAATACGGGTGATGTCCAGGTCAGTCATGGCTGACGCTCTCCTGTGTCAGGGGAATATGGCGATAGGCGGGGGGGAAGCGCAGGTGCACGCGAGTGCCGCCGCCCTCCCGGGTCTCGATACTGATGGTGCCGTTCAGACTGTTGGCGCGCTCGCGCAGTATCGTCAGACCGTGGTGGCCGGCGGGGCTCTGTACATCGCTTATGCCTACCCCGTCGTCTTCTATGCGAACGCGCACGGTGCCTTGTCTGTCCTGATCGAAAGTCAGCCAGCAGTTGCTAGCCTGGGCGTGCTTGACCACGTTGCTCAAGGCTTCGCGTACGATCTGCAGGCAGTGGACTTCCTCGTTGGGCTTGAGCGGTGCGTGCTCCAGCTGATAATCGAAATGGATGTCGAGCCCCGAATGCTGGCTGAACTCGTCCACCGTAGCCATCAGCGCCGGATGCAGCCCGGGCTGGTCGACCTTGATGCGGAAGGTAGTCAGCAACTCGCGCAATTGCCTATAGGCGCTGTTCAGGCCGCGATCGACCTGATCGAGGGTTTCCAGCAGGTTCTCGGTAGGTATGCCCTGGGCAAGCTGGCGCTTCAGGCGGGCCAGCTGGAGCTTCTGGGCGGACAGTGCCTGAGCCAGCGAGTCGTGCAGTTCGCGGGCGATCACTGCACGTTCCTCCATCAGGGCCAGGCGTGCCTGGTGCTGTCCAAGCTGGGCCAGACTGAGCGAGGCCGTGAACAGGTCGGCGAGGGTTTCCATGAGCTGCGTTTGCCAAGGGTCCAGCGGCGCCTGCAGAGGCTGTTCAATGCGCAGACTGCCGAGTTCTTCCTGGCCGGAGCGCAGCTCGAAGCTTATCAGACGGTTACCGCTTGGCAGCATTGAGCCCTCGCTGTTGACGGGGCACTCAGCACAGTTTGGAAGCTTGCAATATTCGGGCGGCGACAGACCAAAGGAGGTCATCGCCGTATGGCTGCCGACCCCCGCGCTGCGGTTGAGGCACAGGGAGATGGGGCCGACGCCGAGCACCTGCTGGACCCTGCCAAGCATCTGCCCCATCAGGAGCTCCGGCTCGTCGGGCTGGTTGTAGAGCATGCGCGCGCTGTTGAACAGCAATTGCAGGATTTCGTTGCTGCGGGTCAGTTCGGCGGTCTTTTCATCGACCTTCTGCTCCATCTCTCCGTAAAGTCCTGCCAGCTCGCGGTTCATCTGGTTCAGGGTCCGTGCCAGCAAGCTCAGCTCGGTGTCTCCGGGTACTTCGACCTGGCCGCCGAAATTGCCGCGGCCTACCTGGCGTGCCAGCAATGTAAGGGCGCGTAGCGGTGTGGCCAGATTGTTGTGCAGACCGTAAATTAGGGTAAAGGCGATCAGCACTATGACGAACAGCGTTCCGACCTGGAGCGCTCGGACCACCTCGAGCTTGCCTTCCGAGGATTTCTGCAGCGTATGGACAAGCCTGTCCAGCTCGTCCACGAATAGCGGTGCTTGCTCTCGGTAGCGCAATACGTCGATGGGCTCGTTCAGCAGGGGGCGCAGCTGACTCTCCCAGCGCTGCACTATGTCTGCGTGCATGCTGGTCAGGTTGCGGTGACGTGACAGTGCCGCCTGCAGCGTGCGTGAGTGCAGGGTCGTCTCCAGCTTGGCGATCTGCTGCGGGATCGCTTCGGGCTCGTACGCTGCTGTAGCGGCCAGACGGTAGGTGAGCATGCGCAGGCTACCTGCCTGGTTGATCGCCTCGGCATCGCCCTCCAGCGCGTCGGCCATGTAGAGGCCGCCGAGCATGGTCAGCAGAGTCACGCTGATGATCACCACGAAAGCGACCAGCGTATTGAAGACGATCGAATGCCGTGGTGCCGGCTGGTCGAGCTCCCCCTGGTTTGCAGCGTGGTTCTGGTGTTCGGTCATGATCGCATTCTGCCCTTTGATGACGTCTCTGCCCATGGCCGCGACAGGGTACCCCGTAAAGCCCGAAGTATAGTCGAGACCTCTTCGTCGTCGTGCTGGTTCGTTGTCATGGCATTGATATTATTGGAAAAAAATCGTCGTTTTTTGGGTATCCAGAAAGAGGTACATGGCTATCTGGGAGCGTGATACCCCCCCTTCCATGTTGATCTGAATCAAATAAGCTCCGCGTCCTGATCGATAGCTTGCAGGCATCCCCGGTGCCTTCTCGGTATCGGGCCTGATCCTACTGAGGACGCATCATGAGCAATATCGACAAATGGGATGTGGAAGACCCCAGGTTCTGGGAGTCCACCGGAAAAAGGATAGCCAACCGCAACCTGTGGATTTCCATCCCGAGTCTGCTGATGGGTTTCGCTGTCTGGCTGATGTGGGGCATCGTCACCGTGCAGATGATCAACCTGGGCTTTCCCTTTGCCCCGGCTGAGCTCTTCACGCTGACCGCGATCGCCGGCCTGACCGGGGCGACGCTGCGTATTCCGGCATCCTTCATGATCCGCATCGCTGGCGGACGCAACACCATCGTTTTCACCACCGCGCTGCTGATGATTCCCGCCGCCGGCGCCGGCATGGCATTGCAGAGTACTGATACGCCGCTATGGGTGTTCCAGCTGCTGGCCTTTCTCTCCGGCATTGGCGGCGGCAACTTCGCCTGCTCGATGAGCAACATAAGCACCTTCTTCCCGAAGAACCAGCAGGGTCTCGCCCTGGGTCTGAACGCAGGGCTCGGTAACTTCGGCGTCACCACCATGCAGATCCTGATCCCGCTGGTGATGACCGCCGGTGTGTTTGGCGCTTTCGCCGGGGGCTCAATGGTACTGGTGCAGGACAGCGGCACGCTGATCGGCCGCATTCCCGCCGGCACCGAAACCTGGATCCAGAACGCCGGCTGGGTATGGCTGCTGTTTCTGGTCCCGCTGGCCTTCATCGGCTGGTTCGGTATGAACAACCTGCTGCCGATCACCCCTAACCCTGGCAGCCCTCTCAGCGCCTTCGGCAAGATCATGGGGCTCTATGGTGTGGCGTTCCTCGCCGCAGGCATCGGCCTGTATCTGTATCTGCCTGCGCCGGTGGGCCTGGGTGTGCTGAACATGTGGGTGGTCATTCTGCTGACCATCGGTCTGACCCTGGCAATGCTGCGCATGCTGCCAGGCTCGATCCAGCCGAATATCAAGCGTCAGTTCAGCATCTTCAAGGACAAGCACACCTGGTCCATGACTGTGCTGTACATCCTCACCTTCGGCTCCTTCATCGGTTTCTCGATGGCGCTGCCACTGTCGATCACCGTGATCTTCGGCTTCGTCAATGAAGTCGCAGCGGATGGCACCGTCACCCGCGTGGCCAACCCGAACGCACCTAGCGCACTGACCTACGCCTGGATCGGGCCCTTCATCGGCGCCCTGATCCGTCCGCTCGGCGGATGGATTTCCGACAAGGTCGGCGGCTCGATCGTTACCCAGGTCATCTCGGTAGTCATGGTCGGTGCCTCGATCGCGGCTGGCTACGTAATGCAGCAGGCCTACGGCGCGGCCCAGCCCGAGCAGTACTTCTTCCTGTTCCTGGTGCTGTTCCTGGTGCTCTTCGCTGCAACCGGTATCGGCAACGGCTCCACCTTCCGCTCGATCGGTGTGATCTACGACCGTGAAAAGGCCGGCCCGGTTCTCGGCTGGACCTCCGCAGTCGGCGCCTACGGTTCCTTCGTGGCGCCCATCGTGATCGGTGAGCAGGTGCGCGCAGGTACTCCGGAAGTCGCGATGTACGCCTTCGCGGTCTTCTACGCCCTGTGCCTCATCCTCAACTGGTGGTTCTACCTGCGCCGCGGCGCCTACGTGAAGAACCCCTGATCAAGGAGATGACCATGAAGATTCTGATTGCTTACGACAATTCGCGGAACGCCCGCACAGCGCTGCAGAAGACCATCGACATGTTCAAGCCGCTCAACCCGCTGATCATGTTGATCGGGGTGGTGGAGGGCGCCCTGGACACCAGTACCTCGAGTGGCGAGCTGTTCGAGCGCCAGCGTGCCGAGTTTCGCGAGTTTCTGCGGGAGGCCGCCGAGTTCGTCGGCCAGCAGGGGCTGGATGCGGAAGTCATTCTCGCCGATGGCGACGCCCGCAAGATGATTCTCAAGGCCGCCGAGCACAAGAAACCCGATCTGCTGGTGATATCCCGGCACAGCAACGAGCCGGACGGGGGCTTCATCTCCCGCTCGCTCAACCTGCTGGTCGATGAGCTGGATTACATGACCTTTGGCAGCGTCAGTGCCTTTCTGGCGCGCCGGGCTCCGTGCCCGGTGCTGATCCAGGCCTGCCCCTGACCCTGCGGAGTGACACACCATGAAAGTCGCTGACATTTTCAAGTTTCGCAGTCCGGAGATCAGGGCTCTGCACCTGACCTGGATTGCCTTTTACATCTGCTTTTTCGTCTGGTTCGGCATGGCCCCGCTGGCCTCGAGCATGCTCAAGAGCGTCAACTGGCTGACCCCGGATGACATCAAGCTGTTCGCCATAGCCAACGTGGCCCTGACCATTCCGGCGCGCATCATCATCGGGATGGCGCTGGACCGGTTCGGGCCGCGTCGAGTGTTCTCCGTGCTCATGGTCGTCATGGCCGTCCCGGCACTGTTCTTTGCCTTCGGTGATAGCCGGGCGCAACTGCTGGTGGCCCGTCTGGTACTGAGCTCCATTGGCGCCAGTTTCGTGGTCGGTATCCACATGACCGCCATGTGGTTCAAGCCCAAGGATATCGGTTTCGCCGAAGGCTTCTACGCCGGCTGGGGCAACTTCGGATCCGCCGCCGCGGCCATGAGCCTTCCAGCCATCGCCCTGCATATCTTCGGTGGCCCGGAGGGCTGGCGCTGGGCGATCGCCTCCTCGGCGATCATCATGGCGGCTTACGGGGTGTACTACTGGTTCGCCCTGACCGACGGCCCGCCCGGGACAGTGCATCACAAGCCGAAGAAGGCTCTGGCCATGGAAGTCAGCACCTGGGCGGACATGTACAAGCTGATTCTCTGGACCATTCCCCTGGTTGGTGTGCTGGCGATCCTGGTCTGGCGCATCCAGAACATGGGCTACCTGTCGGTGACCGGCGCTGTGATTGCCTACCTCGCGATCACCGCAGTAGTGATCTACCAGGTGGTGCAGATCATTCGGGTCAACGTGCCGATCCTGCGCAAGGGCGTCCCGGAGGACGACAAGTACGACTTCAACACCGTCGCAGCACTGAACTCCACCTATTTCGCCAACTTCGGTGCCGAGCTGGCTGTGGTTTCCATGCTGCCGATGTTCTTCGAGCTGACCTGGGGGCTGACACCTACCACAGCGGGTCTGATCGCCGCGTCCTTTGCCTTCGTCAATCTCGTCGCCCGTCCCATGGGTGGCCTGGTCTCCGATCGCATGGGCAATCGCCGCTTCGTGATGCTCGCCTACATGTTCGGCATCGGCGTCGGCTTCCTGATGATGGGCCTGATGAACGAGAAGTGGCCGCTGCTGATCGCCGTCGCCGTGACCGTGGGTTGCTCGATATTCGTGCAGGGCGCAGAGGGCGCGACCTTCGGGATCATCCCGTCGATCAAGCGCCGCATCACCGGGCAGATCTCGGGCATGGCCGGTGCCTACGGCAACGTCGGCGCGGTCTGCTACCTGACCCTGTACACCTTCGTCACCCCTTCGCAGTTCTTCATGATCATTGCGGCAGGTGCCTTCATCAGCTTTGCCCTGTGCTTCTTCTGGCTGAAGGAGCCCGAAGGCGCCTTCTCCGAGGAGTACTACGTATCGTCGGTTGACCGTGCACTGGCCGCCGAGGCTGCCAAGGCCGCCCAGGCCACCCGTGAAAAGACCATAGCCTGACTTGATAGCGGCGGCGCCCTGACCGGGTGCCGCTCAAGACTGATGTGCCAACCGGAACGGCCTGACCGCTCCGGAAATGAGGAGAATCACCATGAGCCACTTGCTCGATCAAATGCGCTTCTTCAACCGGAAGCAGGAAGAGTTCGCCGACGGACACGGCGAAACCCGTATCGAATCCCGCGACTGGGAAAACGTCTACCGCAACCGCTGGCAGTTCGACAAGATCGTGCGCTCCACCCACGGCGTGAACTGCACCGGTTCCTGTTCCTGGAAGATCTACGTCAAGAACGGCCTGATCACCTGGGAAACCCAGCAGACCGACTACCCGCGGACTCGTCCGGACCTGCCCAACCACGAGCCGCGTGGCTGCCCGCGGGGCGCCAGCTACAGCTGGTACATCTATAGCGCCAACCGGGTCAAGTTTCCTAAGGTACGCAAGTCTCTGCTCAAGCTCTGGCGCGAAGCCCGCGCGGTCCACAGCCCGGTCGAGGCCTGGGCAAGCATCGTCGAGAACGAGGAAAAGGCCCGCTCCTACAAGAGCAAGCGTGGACTGGGCGGTTTCGTTCGCTCGAGCTGGGATGAAGTGACCGAGATCATCGCCGCCGCCAACGTTCACACCATTCGCCAGTACGGTCCTGATCGGGTCATCGGCTTCTCGCCGATTCCGGCCATGTCGATGGTCAGCTACGCAGCCGGCAGCCGCTACCTGTCGCTGATCGGCGGCGTCTGCATGAGCTTCTATGACTGGTACTGCGATCTTCCGCCGGCTTCGCCGATGATCTGGGGTGAGCAGACCGACGTGCCGGAATCGGCCGACTGGTACAACTCCAACTACATCATTGCCTGGGGTTCCAACGTTCCCCAGACCCGTACGCCGGACGCGCACTTCTTTACCGAAGTTCGCTACAAGGGCACCAAGACCGTGTCCATCACCCCGGATTACTCGGAAGTCGCCAAGCTTACCGATCTCTGGCTGAACCCCAAGCAGGGCACCGATGCGGCACTGGCCCAGGCGTTCAACCATGTCATCTTCAAGGAATTCCACCTGGAGAAGCCGAGCGCCTACTTCACCGACTACGTGCGGCGCTACACCGACCTGCCGATGCTGGTACTGCTCGAGGATGCCGAGCACGGCTACAAGCCGACCCGCTTCCTGCGCGCCTCCGACCTGGACGGCAAGCTCGGCCAGGACAACAACCCGGAATGGAAAACCGTTGCGGTCGACGGCCCCTCCGGCGAACTGGTCTCCCCGCTGGGCTCCATTGGCTACCGCTGGGGCGAGTCGGGCAAGTGGAACATCGAAGCCCGCGAAGGCGGTCAGGGCCGTGAAGTCGAACTGCAGCTGTCGCAGATCGAGAACGGCGAGGCAGTCGAGGTGGCCTTCCCCTATTTCGGCGGCCAGTTGCACGATCACTTCCAGCACGCCGAAGGCGAGGAAATCCAGTACCGCCGCGTACCCAGCCGCGTCCTGCCCCTGGCAGACGGCCGCAGCCTGCGCGTCGCGACCGTGTTCGACATCCAGGCCGCCGGCCTGGGCATCGACCGTGGCCTGGGCGGCAAGAACGTCGCCAGCAGCTACGATGACGCCAGCGTAGCCGGCACCCCGGCCTGGCAGGAGCAGATCACCGGCGTATCCCGCGAAAAGGTGATTCAGGTTGCCCGTGAGTTCGCTGACACCGCGGACAAGACCCGCGGACGGTCGATGATCATCGTCGGTGCGGCGATGAACCACTGGTACCACATGGACATGAACTACCGCGGCCTGATCAACATGCTGATGCTGTGCGGCTGCGTGGGTCAGAGCGGTGGTGGCTGGGCACACTACGTAGGTCAGGAGAAGCTGCGTCCGCAGACCGGCTGGCTGCCGCTGGCCTTCGGTCTCGACTGGAGCCGTCCGCCGCGTCAGATGAACAGCACCAGCTTCTTCTACAACCACAGCTCGCAGTGGCGCCACGAGAAGATGAGCATCCACGAGGTGCTTTCGCCGCTGGCCGACAAATCGCAGTTCCCCGAGCACATGCTCGATTACAACATCCGTGCCGAGCGGGCCGGCTGGCTGCCGAGCGCACCGCAGCTCAACCGCAATCCGTTGCAGATCTGCCGCGACGCGGAAGCCGCCGGGATGTCGCCGGTGGATTACGTCACCCAGTCGCTGCAGGATGGCAGCCTGAAGTTCGCCTGCGAGCAGCCGGACAACCCGGCCAACTTCCCGCGCAACCTGTTCATCTGGCGTTCGAACCTGCTTGGCAGCTCTGGCAAGGGTCACGAGTACATGCTCAAGTACCTGCTGGGTACGCCCAAGCACGGCGTGATGAACGAGGATCTGGGCAAGCGCGGCGGCTTCAAGCCGCAGGAAGCCGAGTGGGTCGACGAAGGCGCCATCGGCAAGCTGGATCTGGTCACCACGCTGGACTTCCGCATGTCCTCGACCTGCGTCTACTCGGATATCGTGCTGCCGACCGCTACCTGGTACGAAAAGGACGACCTGAACACCTCCGACATGCACCCCTTCATTCACCCGCTGTCGCAGGCGGCCGATCCGGCATGGGAGTCCAAGTCCGACTGGGAGATCTACAAGTCGATCGCCAAGAAGTTCTCGGAAGTCGCCAAGGGCGTACTCGGCGTCGAGAAGGATCTGGTCACCGTACCGATGCTGCACGACAGCCCCGGCGAACTGGCCCAGCCCTTCGGCGGTACCGACTGGAAAACCGCTGGCGAGGCACCGGTTCCGGGCAAGAACTGCCCGAACATGATGGTTGTCGAGCGCGACTACGTGAACACCTACAAGAAGTTCACCTCCCTCGGGCCGCTGCTGGAGAAGCTGGGCAACGGCGGCAAGGGCATCAGCTGGAACACCGACCACGAAGTCGAGTTCCTCGGCAAGCTCAACCATGAGGTACTGGAAGAGGGCATCAGCCAGGGTCGTCCGCAGATCGTCTCGGCAATCGACGCTGCCGAGGTGGTGCTGAGTCTGGCGCCCGAGACCAACGGTCACGTTGCGGTCAAGGCGTGGGAAGCACTGTCCAAGTTCACCGGCCGCGATCACAGCCATCTGGCCGTCGGCAAGGAGCACGAATCGATCCGCTTCCGCGACATCCAGGCCCAGCCGCGCAAGATCATCTCCAGCCCGACCTGGTCCGGCCTGGAAGACGAAAACGTAAGCTACAACGCCGGTTATACCAACGTTCACGAGTACATCCCGTGGCGCACCATCACCGGCCGCCAGCAGTTCTTCCAGGATCACCCCTGGATGCAGGCCTTCGGTGAACAGCTGATGAGCTACAGGCCACCGATCAACACCCGCACCATCGACTACGTGAAGGGCAAGAAGAGCAACGGCAACACCGAGATCGTCCTGAACTGGATCACTCCGCACCAGAAGTGGGGCATCCACAGCACCTACTCGGACAACCTGATCATGCTCACCCTGAGCCGTGGTGGCCCGATCATCTGGCTGTCCGAGCTCGACGCGCAGAAGGCCGGCATCGAGGACAACGACTGGGTCGAGTGTTTCAACGCCAACGGTGCGCTGGTCGCCCGTGCGGTGGTCAGCCAGCGGGTCAAGGAAGGGATGGTGATGATGTATCACGCCCAGGAGCGGATCGTGAACATGCCGGGTGCGGAAACCACCAAGACCCGCGGCGGCCACCACAACTCGGTGACCCGCGTGGTCCTCAAGCCTACCCACATGATCGGCGGTTACGCCCAGCAGGCATGGGGCTTCAACTACTACGGCACCGTTGGTTGCAACCGCGACGAGTTCGTCGTGGTGCGCAAGATGAGCAAGATCGACTGGCTCGACGGTACAGAACACGGTGGTCTGGGTGGCGATGCGCTACCGCAGCCGCTGCCCCAGGATATTGAGTGAGGAGACAGCCATGAAAATTCGTTCGCAAGTAGGCATGGTACTGAACCTGGACAAGTGCATCGGCTGCCACACCTGTTCGATTACCTGCAAAAACGTCTGGACCAGCCGCGAGGGCATGGAATACGCCTGGTTCAACAACGTCGAGACCAAGCCCGGTATCGGCTACCCGAAGGACTGGGAGAATCAGAGCAAGTGGAAGGGCGGCTGGGTCCGCAACAAGGACGGTTCGATCAATCCGAAGATCGGTGGCAAGTTCCGCGTGTTGGCGAACATCTTCGCCAATCCGGACATGCCGACCATCGACGACTACTACGAGCCGTTCGACTTCGACTACCAGAATCTGCATACCGCCCCGGAGCAGGCGCACCAGCCGACTGCCCGGCCGCGCTCGGCCATCTCCGGCAAGCGCATGGAGAAGATCGAGTGGGGTCCGAACTGGGAAGAAATCCTCGGTACCGAGTTCGCCAAACGCCGCAAGGACAAGAATTTCGACCAGATCCAGGCCGACATCTACGGTGAATACGAAAACACCTTCATGATGTACCTGCCGCGTCTGTGTGAGCACTGTCTCAATCCGGCCTGCGCAGCGGCCTGTCCGAGCGGTGCGATCTACAAGCGTGAAGAGGACGGCATCGTCCTGATCGACCAGGAGAAGTGCCGCGGCTGGCGGATGTGCATCAGCGGCTGCCCGTACAAGAAGATCTACTTCAACTGGAAGAGCGGCAAATCCGAAAAGTGCATCTTCTGCTACCCGCGTATCGAGTCGGGCATGCCGACCATCTGCTCGGAGACCTGCGTAGGCCGGATTCGCTACCTCGGTGTGCTGCTGTATGACGCCGACCGCATCCATGAGGTGGCAAGCACCCCGAACGAGCAGGATCTGTACGCCAAGCAGCTGGAGATCTTCCTGGATCCCAATGATCCGGCGGTGATTCGCCAGGCCGTTGCGGACGGCGTGCCGATGTCGGTGATCGAGGCCGCACAGAAGTCGCCGGTGTACAAGATGGCGGTGGATTGGAAGCTGGCCCTGCCGCTGCATCCGGAGTACCGGACGCTGCCGATGGTGTGGTACGTGCCGCCGCTGTCACCGATCCAGAACGCCGCGGAAGTGGGAAAGGTCGGCATGAACGGCATCCTGCCCGACGTCGACAGCCTGCGCATTCCGCTGCGCTATCTGGCCAACCTGCTCACCGCAGGTGACGAGGAGCCGGTCAAGCTCGCGCTCAAGCGTCTGCTGGCGATGCGCGTGTACAAGCGTTCGCAACAGGTCGATGGCGTCGAGAATCTGCAGGTACTGGAGCAGGTGGGACTCAACCGCGCCCTGGCCGAAGACATGTATCGCTACCTGGCCATTGCCAACTACGAGGATCGCTATGTGATCCCCACTGCCCATCGCGAAGAAGCGATGAGTGAAGTCTTCGCCGAACGTAACGGTTGTGGCTTCACCTTCGGCAGCGGCTGCAACGGCAGTTCCGACACCAACATGTTCGGCGCGAAGAAGGCCAACCGTCGCGACGTACTGAAAACCGTCCAGCTGTGGGAGGAATGACATGCGCATTCTCAAGGTGATATCGCTACTGCTGGACTACCCCTGCGCCGAGGTGCACGGGGCGGCCGGCGAACTGCGGGAAGCCATCATGGCCGCCCGCGAAATCAGCCCGGCGCAGCGCCAGGCGCTTGTGGCCCTGCTGGAGCGCATTACCGGCGTCGAGCTGCTCGACGCCCAGGAAGCCTACACCGAGCTGTTCGAGCGCGGCCGCTACCTGTCGATGCTGCTGTTCGAGCACGTCCATGGCGAGTCCCGGGACCGCGGGCAGGCCATGGTCGATCTGATGGCCCAGTACGAGGAAGCCGGCTTCGCCATCGGCGTCAAGGAACTGCCGGACTACATTCCGCTTTATCTGGAGTTCCTGGCGACGCGTGAAGACGTGGTCGCCCGCGAAGGACTGGCCGATGTCGAGCACCTTTTGGCGCTGCTGGCGGTGCGTCTGGAAGAGCGTCAGTCGGATTACGCGTCCTGCTTCCGTGCGCTACTGCAGATCGCCGGGTGCGAGCCGGCCAGCGCAATGGAGACAGTCCGTGAACAGGTCACTGCCGAGCAGCCGGACAACACGCTGGAAGCGCTCGACAAGGATTGGGAGGAAGAGCAGGTGACCTTCCTCAACGGGGACAGCACTGCGTCCTGTGGTACCCGTCCGGCGAACGTCAGGGCCCGCGAGGAAGTCGCGGTTCCGGTTCACTGGGTCGATTTCAATGACAATGCCCAGCCGGCGCGCCGGGCATAGGAGGCCATCATGTCAAACCTCAACTTTCTGCTGTTCGGCGTCTATCCCTTCGTGGCCCTGGCGGTACTGGTCATCGGTTGCTGGGCGCGTTTCGATCTGTCCCAGTACACCTGGAAGGCTGGGTCCAGTCAGTTCCTGCATGATCGCAACTTCCGCATCGCCAGCGTGCTGTTCCACGTCGGGATTCTGTTCATCCTGGCCGGACACTTCGTTGGTCTGCTGATCCCGGAGGCGATCTATCACCACGTCATCAGCACCTCCAACAAGCAGTTGCTGGCCATGGTATCGGGCGGCTTCTTCGGCACCCTGTGCCTGATCGGTCTGCTCATGCTGATCCACCGGCGGATGTTCAATCCGCGCGTGCGGGCATCGTCGAGTGCTTCTGACGTGCTGATCCTGTGGGTGCTGCTGGCGCAACTGCTGCTCGGGCTGGCGACCATTCCGGCGTCAGCCGGCCACATGGACGGTTCGGTGATGGTCATGCTGGCCAACTGGGCACAGTACACAGTGACCTTCCAGCCGACCCTGGCCGCTGCCGCCATCGAACCGGTCAGCCTGGTCTACAAGCTGCACGTCTTCCTCGGTCTGAGCCTGTTCGTGCTGTTCCCCTTCACCCGCCTGGTGCACATTGTCAGCGCCCCGGTGTGGTACCTCGGACGGCGCTATCAGATCGTCCGACTCAAGGCCAGCAAGCCGCAGCCCAAGCGTGCCCCCGCCGCGCAGCCGGCCCGCGACAGCGATGCCGACCGCCCTGGCCTGATCGACATCCCGACTGTGAACCCGGGTGCCGCGCTCGGCGCACTGGCCAACCGTCCGGTAGCCCAGGCCCCGCGCCAGGAGTAATCCTGGCGCTACTGAGGAACGAGAGATCATGAACAGCTCAGCCATCATTGCCACCAGCGAAAAGCCGGAATGGCCTCGGGTGCGGGTCAACGGGGTGCCGCTCGACCCCAAGAACATCGCGCTGGAGATGCAGTATCATCCGGCCGAAAGCCGCGACGAGGCAGTGTTTCTCGCCGCCCAGGCGCTGGTCATCCGCGAACTGCTGGAGCAGCGCGCTGCCGAGCTTGACCTGTTGGTCATGCCGGAAGCCGATGAAAGCGAAGAAGAAGCACTGTTTCGTGTTCTGATCGAACGCGAGGTGTTGATTCCCGAGGCCGACGAAGCCACGCTGGTACACTATTACGAGTCCAATCCGGCACGTTTCACTACCGCGCCGCTGCTGGCCGCCCGGCACATCCTCCTGGCCGCCGCACCGGATGACATCGTCGAACGTAGCCGGCTGCGGGACACCGCGCTGGCGCTGATCGCCGAGCTGCAGGCGGCGCCGGATCGCTTTGCCGACCTGGCCCGCCGCCACTCGGCCTGCCCGTCGAAGGAGCAGGGCGGGGAGCTTGGGCAGCTCAGCCCGGGCCAGACGGTGCCGGAGTTCGAGCGGCAATTGATGCGTCTGCCCGAAGGCCTGTCGCTGCAGCCGCTGGAGTCGCGCTTCGGCTTTCATGTGGTGTGGGTGGACATGCGTATAGAAGGTCGCAAACTGCCATACGAGCTGGTGCGCGACGACATTCGTCGCGAACTGGCCGAGCGGGTAGGGAACAAGGCCGTGGTACAGTACCTCGAAACCCTGGTAGGACAAGCTGAAATAGACGGTATCCTCATGCGCGGAGCAGACACTCCGCTGTTGCAATAACTGGAGCAAGGGCCATGACCGACACACCTCTGATCGACGGGCTGGGCAGACGCATCGATTACCTGCGCATGTCGGTGACCGATCGCTGCGACTTCCGCTGTGTGTACTGCATGGCCGAGGATATGGTGTTCCTGCCGCGCCAGCAGATCCTCGGCCTCGAGGAGCTTGCCCGGCTGGCGCGGCTGTTCGTCTCCCAGGGCGTACGCAAGATCCGCCTCACTGGTGGTGAGCCTCTGGTGCGCCGTGGGGTTGTCGAGCTGTGCCAGGAAATCGCCGGGCAGCCGGGTCTGCGCGAACTGGTGATGACCACCAACGGCTCGCAACTGACCCGCCTGGCGCGCCCTCTGGCGGATGCCGGCGTGAAGCGGTTGAACATCAGCCTGGACAGTCTGGATGCGGCTCGCTTCAAGGCGATCACCCGTACCGGCGATCTGTCCCAGGTGCTCGCGGGCGTCGATGCCGCCTGTGATGCCGGCTTCGATTCGGTCAAGCTCAACGTGGTGGTGATGAAGGGTCGCAATGCCGACGAGGTCCCCGATCTGGTGGATTATGCCGTGCAGCGCGGGCTGGATATCAGCTTCATCGAGGAGATGCCGCTCGGGCACGTAGGCCGCTCGCGCGGTGAGTCCTTCTGTTCAAGCGATGAGGTCAGGGAGCTGATCAGTCAGCGCTACAACCTGATAGACAGCGCCGAGAACACCGGCGGGCCGGCACGTTATGTTCGGCTCGAAGGCCATCCGGGCAGCCGGATCGGCTTCATTTCGCCCCATTCCCACAACTTCTGTTCCACTTGCAACCGGGTTCGCATGACCGCCGAAGGCCGGCTGCTGCTGTGCCTGGGGCATGAAAACTCCATCGACATGCGCGCCCTGGTGCGCCGCCATCCGACCACTGACGAGCCACTGCTCAAGGCATTGCAGGCCGCTCTGCAACGCAAGCCGGCCCGCCACGAATTCGCTTCAAATGGGGACGTGCAGGTCCTGCGCTTCATGAACGCCAGCGGCGGCTGAAAGCCACCGCTGGACCCTCGCTGCTTATTCCTGCTGACTGTAGAAGGCTGCGATATCGGCGATGTCCTGATCGCTCAGATTGCGCACGAAGGGCACCATGATGTTCGCCCGCCTGCCCGTACGACCACCGTCCCGATAGGCTTTCATCGCGTCCACCAGATACTCGGCGTCCTGCCCGGCAAGCGAGGGGTACATACGCGAGGTCGAGTGGCCGGTCTTGCCGTGGCAACCCATGCAGCGCGCGGTCAGTTTCGCTCCGGCTTCGGCATCGCCCTCTGCATGGGCCAGGCTACCGCAACTGGCTGCCAGCAGCAGGCTGCTCAGGGTGATCAATGTCTTGCGCATTTTCTGCTCCGTTTAAGGTTAAATCCTGCCTTCCACTGCACAGCGTCAGGCTGGCACACCGCCGAACTGCTGAAGCAGACGGCTGATGCTCGGAATACTGATGTGTCGGGTACGTATTTCAATAAGACCCATCTGGCGCAGGTTGCCGATGACCCGTGACAGAGTCTCGGGCTGGATCGACAAGCGTGCGGCTATAAGACCCTTGGGCAGGTGCAGGTCCAGCTCGGCGGACTCGGCTGAGCGATCCTTGACCTGGCCGACCAGATACAGGGCAAAGCGCTGGGTCGCGTTCTGCAGGGTCAGGTTCTCCAGTTCATCGAGCCGTTGGTGCAGGCGAATGCTCAGGTGCCCAAGCATGTGCAGACAGGTCTGTGGATTCTGCTGCAACAACTCGAGCATCAGCCGGTTGGAAAAGCTGATCAGGTGAACGGGCTCGAGGGTTTCGGCGCATACCGGATACACCGGCTTTTGCAGAAACATGACCGCTTCGGCGAAGGTCTGCCCGGCCTGGATGACCTCGACGACCTTCTCCTTGCCGTCTGCAGAGATGCGAAACAGCTTTACCTTGCCGCGCAGCACCAGGAAAAAGCGCTCGGCCGGGTCGGCCTGGCGGAAGATCAGTGCCAGCGGATAGTAATCCCGATATTGCGCCTCGGCCAGCAGCTGGGCCTGCGCTTCGGAATCGAACAGCGCCAGCAGTGGGTGGCGCAGGACTTCGGTAAGGTATTCGTTGGGCAAGCGCATCCCTGTTTCCCTAGCCCGGACCGCCGTCCGGCCGCGGACGACAGAGCATGGGCGTGTAATGCCAGACAAAAAGACCGAAGGCAAGGGTCCAGGCGGCTGCGGCCAGCCACAGGCCGGCCATCACGTTGTACTCGGGCAGCCAGACGCGCAGCGGAACGGCCAGGTTGATCAGTACGAAGGCCACTGACATCGCCGGCGGGGCCACCAGCGGCCTGCCGGTATGGCCCAGACTGACCCGGGCAATCATCGCCAGAATGATGGCGCTCATGCCGCCTACGGCCAACAGATGGGTAGCCTGGCTGAAGGTCATCAGCCAGCCCGCATGCCAGCTGGCCATGGCGAGGCAAGCCAGTGCCAGCCAGGCGTAGCCGAGGTGCAGGGACCAGAGGAGGGGCGCGCGCCAGATGCCGTGGTTGTACCAGCGGATCAGCCGGAAGAGGTGGCCAAGACCCAGCACCAGAAAAAGCAGCGCCAGCCAGGGCGTCTGGTACAGCGCCGGGCCAGCGAACATCAGCAGCGCGATCAGAACACTGCCGGCAAGGAGCAGGTTGTCCAGCCATGGCAGAGGCTCTACAGCAGCAGACAGACCGAGACCGTTGCGTGTGAAGAACGGAATAACGCGCCCACCGACAATGCCGATCAGGGCTGCGATAAGCCAGAGGGCGCCCTGATCGCCCTGTCGCGAGAGGCTATGGGATCCCTGTGCCAGGCCCAGCATTACCAGCAGGTTGGCGACGGCGAGCAGCATGATGATTGCCAGGACGGGGTAATTGCGGCGTTGCCTGACCTTTATCAGGCTGTAGCCGATCGCCAGAGCCAGCGCCGGAAAGAATGCGAGCTCCAGAGGCAACAGCAACCAGAGTGGTGCGTCACTCAGCCATGCCAGCCGTGCCGCCAGCCAGAGCGCCGCGAGCGCCATCAGCGCATTCCCCCGCAGTCCCGGTACACCGGTCCAGTTCTGCACGGCGGTAAGGAGAAAGCCGGCGATGATCGCGCCGGCAAAGCCGAACAGCATCTCGTGACGATGCCAGGCCAGCCACCCACCAGCCGGCTGCCAGTCGAGATGCCCGGTCAGCGCGGTGATCCACAGGAGAATAGCGATGGCAGCGAGCGCGGCGCCGCCAACGAAAAATGGCCGAAATCCCAGACGAAAGAGGGCGGGAGGCAAGGCAGCGGTTTGCATGGAAATTCACCTTCTGGCGCGCGCTCGAGACGGGCGTGGCGATGGTGCAATGCTGGACGGGTATTCCCAGGTGCACAATAAGCCGTTGTGGGTACCCCGCCTGCGTTGTTGGCCGCCTCCGGACCGGTCGCTATGCTGCGTCGAGAATTCTCAGGTTTCAGGCCGGTTATGTCCTACGCACTCATCAATACCCTGCATCTGCTGGGCGCCATCGCCTTCGTCGGAACCCTGTTCTTTCAGGTGTTCATCCTGGCACCGGTGAGTCGTCGGCTACCCGAGCAAGAACGCAGTCGCCTCTCCGTCGCCCTGGGTCAGCGGGCGCGGCGAGTGATTCACTGGGTGGCCTTGGTGCTCTATGGTGCAGGCATCGCGCTTGGTTGGCAGTATCGCGGCGCGCTCGCGCAACCCTTCTCCAGCCACTTTTCCGCAGTGCTGAGCGTGAAGATCGTGCTCGCACTGCTGATCGTTCTGCACTACGTGGTGCTCATTTTTCTGCGCAGGGGCAACCGTATCGGCCCGCACGGCATGCAGCTGCTCAATATCAGTCTGCTGATGCACGCCGTGCTGGTGGTTGTCTGTGCCAAGGCGATGTTCGCCCTATGAACAGCCGCCGCAACAGGGCGCATGCTCCGCTGGCGGGGTAGGCGGCGGGGCGAACAGTAGGTTGTTTTCCAGGTGAATGTGCTGCATCAGATCCTGTCGCAGTTCCTCCAGACCGCCGTACAGCGCCTGCCAGGTGTTGCAAGCCTGCGGCGGCGGAGTGATGTCATTGGTCAGTTCGATTATTCCCTCGAGCGCATCACCGTGCTGGTTGTGCTCGAAGCGCATCACGCTGATCGGGCCGGCCGCCTGGGCGATCATGTTACGGGCGAGCAGCGGAAAGAGAATCTGTTCTTCCTTCAGCATGTGGCTCTCCAGTTCCTGGAGCATGTCGGTGAGGTGGTCAGCCAGACCATTGGGGCAGTCCGGGCGGTCGCCGTGGACCTGCTCCACACGCCGCGCCAGCCGGATCAGTTCCGGAAGTTGCTCCCGGTGGCGAGCGTGGTAGCGGGTGAGGATATGGTCAATCAGCTCAGCGGCGGAGGCCTGCGACCAGTCCCTGTCGTCAGGGGTTTCGCGGATCAGTACGTGGAGGCTGTCGATCACCCTTTGTGGGTCGATCTTCTTGCGGCGGGTCGCCTCGGCCAGTGTCTGATGACCATTGCAGCAGAAGTCCAGGCGGTAGTCGTGAAAGACTTTCGTGGCACCCGGAATAATACGGGCCAGATCGCCAAGTGGGGCGTGGAGATACTCGATAGGCATGGTTGCACCTGATTTCAGTTATGGGACTAGACAGGTCTGAGCAATGCTTGTGCCATATCGCAACTAATTGAAATACAACGCTAAAATTCCATAAGCGGTATCTTCTACCCTGATCCGTCAGGGTCGTTTTTACCTTAAAGGGTGGTTATCACCATGATCGAATCCCTGTTGCTGCCTGATCTGGTGGCGGAGCTTCCTGCGGTGGTACGTCTGCAGCGGCTGGTCAACACCATCCGGGAAGGATTTGGCTGTGGCGCGGTCGTACTGCTGCAGCAGCACCGTGAAGTGCTGGTGCCGCTGGCAGCCGTCGGGTTGGTCCCTGACGCACTCGGGCGCCGCTTCGAGATCGCCCGGCATCCGCGCTTGGCAGCGCTGCTGTCGCGGCGCGAACCAACCTGGTTCGATCCCGACAGTCTACTCCCCGACCCTTATGACGGCCTGCTCGACGATTCACCCGGAGAACCCCTGCCGGTCCATGACTGCATGGGTGTCAGCCTCTACATTGAAAGCGCGCTGTGGGGCGTGCTGACCCTGGATACCTTGCAGTCAGGTGCCTTCGATGAGGCGGCCAGGCTGCGTCTGCAAAGTCTGGTCCCGCTTGTCGAGGCCTTCGTTCGCATCTCGCGGCTCGAGCAGGAAAACCGCGCACTGCGGCTGGCGCGCGCCAATGACAGGCCGGTGCTGCCGGGGGGCGCTGAAGAGGGCGTTATTGGCCGCAGTGCGGCTATCGTTCGTCTGCTCGAAGAGCTCGGGGTGGTCGCGGATTCCGAGCTGCCGGTGCTGCTCACCGGAGAAACCGGCGTCGGCAAGGACGTGTTTGCCCGCTGGGTGCACAGCCATTCACCGCGGGCGAAGCAGCCGCTAATTCACGTCAACTGCGCGGCTCTGCCGGAAACCCTTGCCGAAAGCGAGCTGTTTGGACACGTCAAGGGGGCTTTCTCCGGCGCAACGGCGGACCGCAGCGGCCGATTCGATGCGGCCCATGGCGGCACGCTGTTTCTGGATGAAGTGGGCGAGCTGCCCCTGAGTATCCAGGCCAAGCTCTTGCGCACGCTGCAGAACGGCGAAATTCAGCGGCTCGGGGCGGACAAGCCCTTGCAGGTCGATGTACGGATCATCGCCGCGACCAATCGCAATCTCGCTGAAGCGGTGGCAGCCGGGTCGTTCCGCGCTGACCTGTATCACAGACTCTCGGTTTACCCAGTGCCGATACCTCCGCTGCGCGAGCGGGGTGCCGACGTTCTGCTGTTTGCCGGTCATTTCATCGAGCTGAATCGTACCCGGCTGGGGGTTCGCAGCCTCAGGCTCTCCGGCGCGGCGGAAGAGGCCCTGATGGCCTATGGCTGGCCCGGCAACGTGCGTGAACTCGAACATGTCATCAGCCGTGCAGCGTTGAAGACCCTCGGTCGCAGCGGTTCGCGGCAGGCGATTCTGACCATAGAGCCGCAACTACTCGACCTTTGTTTCACCTCCCAGGCTCCGGAAACGGGCGCCGCAATGCCGCACAATCCGGCGGCCGAACCCGTTTCACTCATGCCGCTACGGCAGTCCACGGACGCTTATCAGCGTCAGCTGCTGCGCCTGGCCCTGGAGCAGGGCGGCGGAAGTTGGGCGGCGGCAGCTCGGTTGCTGGATATTGACCCCAGCAATCTGCACAAACTGGCGCGTCGGCTGGGTTTGAAATAGCGCAAAAGAGGTACAGGACCACTAACTTGACATGAATCAAAGCCCCAAAGAGCGCCGAGCGATACCCTTCTTCCAACTCATCAAATCCGGAGCGTCCCGATATGTTCAACTCACCGCGCTGGGATGCCGACCTTATTCGCCGTTACGACAAGGCTGGCCCTCGTTACACTTCCTACCCCACTGCCGTGCAGTTTCACGATGGTGTGGCGCCGCTGCATCTGTTGCATGCTCTTGATCAGAGCCGCTCGGCCAATCGTGACCTGTCGCTGTACGTGCACGTGCCGTTCTGCGCAAATATTTGCTACTACTGTGCCTGCAACAAGGTGATTACGAAGGACCGCAGCCGGGCGCAGCCCTATCTCGACAGTCTCTACCGGGAGATAGAAATCGTCAGCAAGCACATTGGGCGGCGCCAGCGGGTCGAACAGTTGCACTTCGGCGGCGGCACGCCGACGTTCCTGAGCCACGACCAGTTGCGGGATCTGCTGGCCAAGCTGCGTCAGCACTTCCATCTGCATGATGACGACATGGGCGACTACAGCATCGAGATCGATCCCCGCGAAGCGGACTGGTCGACGATGGGGCTGCTGCGCGAGATCGGCTTCAACCGGGTCAGTTTCGGCGTGCAGGATCTGGATCCCGATGTGCAGCGCGCGGTCAACCGTCTGCAGACGCTCGAGCAGACCCAGGCGGTGATGGACGCAGCGCGCACGCTGGCCTATCGATCGATCAATGTCGATCTTATCTACGGTCTGCCGCTGCAGACGCCGGAAGGCTTTGCCCGGACCATCGATGCAGTGATCGCACTCAAGCCTGATCGGCTCTCCGTGTTCAACTACGCGCATCTGCCGGAGCGTTTCATGCCTCAGCGGCGCATCGACGAGAGCCAGCTGCCGAGTCCTGCCGACAAGCTGCGTATGCTCGAACAGAGCATCAGGCAACTGACCGGCGCCGGCTATCGTTATATCGGTATGGATCACTTCGCACTGCCCGATGACACCCTGAGCCTGGCCCAGGAGAACGGCGAGCTGCAGCGCAACTTCCAGGGTTACACTACCCACGGGCATTGTGACCTCATAGGGCTGGGCGTGTCCTCCATCAGCCAGGTGGGTGATCTGTTCTGCCAGAACAGCGCTGATATCAAGGTCTATCAGCAGCGCCTCGATCGGGGCCAATTGGCTACCCAGCGTGGACTGGTGTGTCATGAAGATGACCGCCTGCGGCGGGCAGTGATAGGCCAGTTGATCTGCCACTTCAAGCTCGATTTTCAGGCTATCGAGCGTGAGTTCAGCATCGTTTTTCGTGACTATTTCGAAGACTGCTGGCCGATGCTCCACCAGATGTACCGCGATGGTCTGATTCGCTTCACGCCCACCGGAATGGAGATTCTTCCCGCCGGCAGGCTGCTGGTTCGCTCGGTCTGCATGGTTTTCGATGCCTATCAGAAGCCAGACAGCGGTCAGCGTTTCTCGCGGATCATCTAGGTAGGCTGACGGTGAAGCAGATCAGACCGGCGCCGGTCTGATCGACCGCGATGCTTCCGCCATGCGCCTCGGCAATTGCCGAGGCGATGTACAGGCCGATACCCAGACCGGTACGGTTGCGTTCAGCGGAATGATTGACCTGCCGGAATGGCTCGAAGAGTCCTTCGAGCTGCTCCCGCGACAACTGGGCTGCCTGATTCAGCACCCGCAGATGCGAATGGTTGGCGTCCTGCTCGAGGATCACCTGTACCGGCGAGCCATGCAGCTTGTGATGACGTGCGTTGCTCAGCAGGTTGACCGCCATCTGCGCGTAGCGATCGGGATCGACGTTGGCGATTACCGCAGGCTGCAGACTCAGGTCGATCTGAAAGCCCGGGTAGGCAATGTTGGTCTCGACGACGATTTCCTGAACCAGTGTGGTCAGATCGGTTTCCACTGGATTGACATGGATTCCCGAGCCAGCCTGCAGCCGGCTCATTTCCAGAATCTGACTGATCAGGCGTTCCATGCGGCTGCTCGAATAGTTGATGTGCTCCTGCAGCGTACTGGTCCGCGAGTGTCCTTCTGAAAGCATGGATGCGGCCATTGAAATGGACTGCAGTGGAGTGCGTAGGTCATGGCCGAGCGTGGCGATCAACCGCTGGCGCATGCGATCGACCTCGCCGGCGCGTAGCAGGCATAGCTCGGCCATGTCGGTACGCAGCTTTTCCGCAACCGACAGGTCGCTCTCACCCCACGGCGTCGAGCGTCCCCGCACGACTTCTTCCCAGGCATCGAAGGAGCCGCGCGGTGTCAGCCGAGCACCGGAGGGGCCGAGCGCAACGGTCTTCTCGGGTTTGCCACCCCAGCGGATCTTGTGTACCTGCTCGAGCCTGAACCAGAGAATCCAACCCGATTCCTGTCGATGAAACCGAACCGCCATCACCCCGCAGTAACGCGCATCCTCCGGAAGCTCCCCATGGTCCCACTTGTCGGTCTGGAAGATATCCTCCTCGCGGCCGTCGAGTACCGATACCACTCTGGCGGCGAGCCGGGCGAAGTCGCCCTGCAGTGACTGCTGGCGGCCAGCGAGCATCACCGCCGCGCCGTCGCACGACAGAATCGAAGCGATGTTCAGCTCCGGCGCAGCCAGCGATGCAACGATGTCCTCCGATTCGCGCACCTGGCGAACCAGCGCGACCCGGCGTTCGTTGTTGCGGTGCAGCTCCTCACTATGACGATTGGCTTCCAGCCGCTCGACGATTGCGCTGCACACGTGCGAGCAGACCTGAAACGACATGCGTACCGGATGTGGCAGGGTCTTTGGCGACATGTGATGGCAGGCGAACAGGCCCCAGAGTTTGCCCCCCACCACAATGGATACGCTCATCGATGCCTGGACGCCCATGTTGGACAGATACTCGCAGTGGATCGGCGAGACACTGCGCAACGTGCTAAGACTGAGGTCGAAGGGGCGGCCCGTATGTGGGTTGATATCAGGAACCAGGCGCGAGCCTCGGTAGCCCACATCGGCGATCATTCGGATAGGATTCTGGATGTACAGCCGTCGGGCCTGTGCCGGGATATCCGAGGCTGGGTAGCGCTGCCCCAGGAAGCTTTCCAGGTCCTCTCGGCGGGATTCTGCTACTACTTCGCCGGACAGATCCTGACGAAAACGATAGGCCATGACCCGGTCGTAACCGGTGAGCTTGCGAATTTCGTCGGTTACGCTGCTTAACAGCAAATCCACATCGTCGCGCAACTGCACCTGACTGATGATGCGCTGAGCGTAGAGGGCGAATTTGGTAAACGAGGCAATGCCGCTGCCGCGGAGTTCGAATTCCAGATAGCAGATTCCGTCCTGCGTGTGTCCGATGACGTCGAAAAGCCGGTCGCCCAGCATGGTTTCGACGCTATTGTTCCACGGGCCAGTCGCTGCCAGACCCTCTTCGAGTAGCTCTGCGACGGCCTCTCCCAACAGGGAAGGGTCGGCGTTGTCACCGGCGCGCAGCGCAATACCGGTGATTGCGGTGAAGTTTTCGCTTCCAGCCAGCACTACACCCGCGCCGTCCAGGGCGAGCAGGGCGCCATGGGGCTGGATGGCCCCTGGAATGTGGATCGGCTCGTTCTCGCAGTTTTCCAGCGTTACGGGTTCATGGGCTGCGGTGGTGGAAAGCATGTTCACTCCTGCATCTGGTTCGCTCCGTCGATGACCCAACGACGAAACGATTGAAACGAGTACTGGGCGCTTTGCGCAGCAGCGGTGATGTCCCGCTCGGTCACGACATATGTGTCGAGCGCCCGCAGGAACTGCTTCCACAGCCGGCCGGTATTGTCCCCATAACCATTGAGCCACACGAGCGAATGATTCGGTAACCTGTCGGCAAGCGTTCTAAGCAGAAAGGCACCCCCAAGGGTAGCCCCTTCCATCACATAGGTCATGCCGAAACACTCGGCCAGGTCGCGCGGTGGGGTGATGTAGGGGCAGTCGGGGAGGTCGGTAATGGCCTGCGCGGAGAACCCCGCACTGGCCAGATCATATGCCAGCCAGTCGCTTTTCACGTTGCGCCTGGAGGGGTCCAGCGCAACCGGTAGCGTCGCTGTCAGCGGTCCTTGCCAGAGCGCTTTTTCCATGGGCCGCATCCAGCCGAGAACTCGCTCGACATGGGCAACATAGCCCTCACCGTCGAGGCCATCGCGGGTAAGCGGAGAGAGCCGGTCGAGCTGGGCGTGCTCGAAAGCAGTGGCACTGCGCAAAGCGGTGAGTGCCCTGGAAGTAAGGCTGGGTACTGTCATTCGTGCAATCGCAAAGTAGGTGGTCCGCCGCGACCAGTTTCGACTGGGTTCCGTCAGCGTCGCAATGCCTTCCAGACCAACCTCTCGCGTCAAGTGAGGGACCATACACAAATTCGGCTCAATGAGGCAAGCCATCCCGAAGCTTTCGGAGTGCGGCGACACCGTTCATCAAGGCGCCGTTGATGTCGGGATATCGAGCGCCTGGGCGTAGTCAACCGGTGAGTCTGCTTTGCTAATTGGCTCATGTCGCGGCGCACTCGGCATGTACAAGGGGAGAACAACATGGCGAAACCTCTGCGTATCGCGCTGATCACAGTGCTCGGTCTGGCACTGATGCTGATACTGCTGGTCCTGGCGGCGAACACCCAATGGGCACGAGGACAGGTTGAGAACCAGCTCAGCGAGCAATTCGACGGGCGGGATGTGAGTATCGGTGATCACGGCATCCGTTTGGGGTTTCCGTTGCGGATCAGTGCGGAGAACGTGCGCATAGCCAACGCTCCCTGGGCCGAGCACGAGAACATGCTCGAGCTGGATGGCCTGGAACTTCGGCTGCGCCTGTTGCCCCTGCTGGCTGGAAACGTCGATATCAGCAGTCTGACGCTGGAGCGGCCGGTCCTGCACCTGGCTCGACAGGAGGACGGCACCAGCAACTGGGACGCACTGACGGACGAGGAAGATGACACCGAGACCGACTTTCGCCTGCGCGCGCTGGAAATCACCGATGGGCATCTGAGTTTCACCGACGCGCTGCTGGACGCCGACCTGAGACTGGATTTCGGCACCTCTTCGACAACTGCCGGTGAGCAGTCCCTCCAGGCGGACGGACAGGGTCGGCTGGCCGGCGAGCCGTTGGAGCTCAGCCTGCGCGGTGCGCCCCCCGCCGAAGCGCTGGATGAAGATTCTGCCTATCAGATCCAACTGGCGGGAAGTCTTGGCGATGGGCTGATCGCCTTCGATGGGCACGCCCTCGATCTGCTGAACTTTGAAGAACTGCGCGGCGATCTGCGCATCGATCTGCCGGCCATGCCCGAGCTGCCGGCCAGGCTGGGTCAGCCAGGCCTGGTGATCCCGGCCACCCAGCTCGCTGCCCGTATTGTGCACGAGGGCGAGCGTTGGGCCCTTGAAGACCTGGAGCTGGAAGCCGGCCACACGCAGTTGGCCGGCCAGCTGGAGTGGTTCGATGAAGAAGTACCGCGCTTTCAGGCCCACCTCAGCGGTTCACAGCTGAATCTGGATGACTGGAACCTGGTGGCCTGGCTAGATGAACGGGTAGATCTTGCCGAGGAAACCGTAGAAGACCTCGCCGAGGGACCGGCTGATCTCGACGAGCGTTACGCGGATCTCGTCGAAGCGCTGGATGCCCTCCGAGCAAACCTGACAGTCGAGCTGGAACGGCTGGTATTTGCCGAACAGCAGTTTGACGGCTTGACGTTGCGAGCAGAGCTAAACGACGAGGCGCTGCGCCTTGATCAGCTGCATCTGGCCAAGGGGGAGGGGGCACTCGCCCTGACCGGTTCGCTGGGACTGGATGCGGATGATCCGCGCGCCGATCTTTCGGCTCGCATCAGCAGCCTGGACCTGGGCAATGCCCTGGCGTTCGCCGGTCTCGGTGAACTGGGCGTGCTGGAGGGTGAACTGCATGCCCGACTGGCTGATCAGGATCTGCTACTGCACGACACCGAGCTCGTCTACCATGACCCCGCCGCATCGCTCGATCTGCAGGCGCGCGCCTCGCCGAGCGAGCATGAGGACGGGCGCCGCGGGATACGTATCGAAGGCAGCGGATCGCGCTTCGAGCAACCCTTCAGTTTCGATCTCAGCCTCGGGCCACTGCTCGATTTTCGTTCCAACGACCCCTATCCGCTAGCGGGCAGTTTCTCCAGTGCGGACACCCTCCTGCGGGTGAACGGGGTGATCGCCCAGCCGCTGGAACTAGCCGAGCTGGACCTGTCCATCGATGCGGAAGGGCCCGGTGCCGCCGATCTCAACACGCTGCTTGGGCTCGAACTCCCAACGACGCCCGCCTACCGCCTGCAGGCGCGGTTGCGCTACCAGGAACAGACGCTGGCGCTTACCGATATCGACGGGCGCGCCGGGGAGAGCGATCTGCGCGGTGAAGTGCACTACGAGTTCGCGGCCCGCCCGCAGCTACGGCTTTTGCTGCGGTCCGAGCAACTCGAGCTGGACGAACTGCTGGGCGTCCTCGAGGAGGCGACCGATCTGGACCAGGAGGCGAGGGATGTCGCCGAACGGGAATGGGTTTTCACCGCCGATCCGCTGGACCTGAGCACACTGCAGGGTCTCGACGCGGTGGTGGATGTGCGGGTGGCTCGCCTGATCAGCAATCAGATACCGCTCGACGATGTGAATCTGCAAGCCGAACTGCAAGCAGGTATCCTGCGCATCGACCCGCTGCAGGCTGGCCTGGGCGACGGCGAAATGGTTGCGCATCTTCGCCTGGATGCCAGTTCCGTACCGGTCGAGGGGAATCTCGACCTGAGGCTGAACGGCGTCGGGCTTGGCCCCCTGCTGCGTGACGTCGATCTGGACGACGCGGCAGAAGTCGCCTCCGGCGTGCTTGGCGGAAACATCGAACTGCGCGTCAATGGCGGCTCGATGCGCGAGCTCGCCGCCAGTCTCGATGGTACTACCGAGCTGATCGTCTCGGGTGGGCATCTGGACTCGCTGATTCTCGAAGTGCTCGGGTTGCATGTTGGGGAGGCGTTGGTCACGGCTCTGACCGACTCTGAAGATGTGGGCCTGCGTTGTGCCTATGCCCGACTGGAAGCCAATAGCGGCCTGATCGGGTTCGAGCAGTTTCTGATCAGCACCGAGGAAACCAACTTCACCGCCGAGGGTATGATCGACCTGAATACCGAGGCGTTGGAAGTGGCGCTCGAATCCCATCCCGACGGGATCAGCGTGTTCTCGGTCGATTCGCCGATCGAGCTACATGGTCAGCTCAACGACATCAATGTACGGGTACTCAGCGGGGGCGTGATCGCGCGGGGCGCAGCAAGCGTGGTAGGTGCTCTGATAGCTCCCCCTCTGGCGGTGTTGCCCTGGATCGAGGGGCTGGGTCAGGACCAGTCGCCTGGGTGTCGCGAAGTTATCGAGAGCCTCGAAGCCAGTACGACCGAGGGTGATCATGCACGGCGGACAGCCCTGACGCCTGAGCGGCTGCAGCGGCTGGTCGCCGTGTTCCGCTTACCGCCGGGCGCGGCGTAGCGGGACGACTTCGGCAGTCCTGGCCTGAACCGGGGCGGGCGGCGGGCTCGACATGCACAGTGCCTCGCGCAGCTCCAGGGTCGAATCCATCATCATCTGCGACAGTCTGATACAAGCCTGCATTGGATTTTTCGCGCGGCGGCGTACCATGTCGATATTGAACACCAGTCCCTTGAGGCGTCGCTGGCGATCTTCGGGAGCATTGCGCAGGATCTCCTCGGTCATCCTGATTCTGAGGTCTTCCAATTCCTCCGGACGTTCGGCAGCCATCGCCTTGAGTTCTTCGAATGGCGGCAGGGTGGTTAGCTTGGACATGAGTCGGCCTCATTCCGGGGTGAATGAATCCGCGCAGGGCAGAGCGTGCGCGGGCTTCGGGTATCTTTAGAGACCCTGGGCAGCCGCACAAATTCCGCTGCATTCGCCAGAATCCCGGCAGTCTGTCGCTCCGGTCACACTGGGCGCCGGAACGAAGGCAGTCTTGTCGGGAGACGGGAACCGTGCAGGTAAGGCGCAATCTGAACAGCAAACACACAGGGGGGACCATGGCCAGTCAGATTCGACCAGGCAGGTCAGCCAGCAAGGAGGTGCAGCGCATTGCCCGCAAGCGGCTTGCCAAGGCCCGGGACGCGCTCAACTCACCGCCCCGTCAGCGTGACAAGGGGGTGCATCAGGCGCGCAAGCGCATCAAGGAGCTACGCGCACTGCTTAGGCTGGTCCGCAAGCCTCTGGGCAAGCGCTATCGGGTCGAAAACCATCGTCTGCGCGACGCGGCGAGGCTGCTTTCCGAGCTGCGTGACAGCGCCGCGCAGGTCGAAGCCTGGGATGCGCTGATGGCCCATACTCCGGACGTTCCCGATGCGATGGCGGAGATCCGGCAGCGCCTGGCCGAGCGCCCTGCAAACTCGCGACGCAGCGCCAACCAGGCCTTGGGTGAGGCACTGGCGATGCTCGATGAGGTAGAGGCGGCGGTGGTCGACTGGCCATTGCCAGGGAAAGGTTTTGCACTTTTCCAGGCGAGTTTGCAGAAAACCTTGCGCGATGGTCATGCCGCGCTGGAGTTGGCCGAGCGCGAACCTACCGCGCACCATCTTCATGAATGGCGAAAAAGGGTGAAGGACCAGTGGTACCAGACGCGCTATCTGGGCCTGGCCTGGCCCGAATATTTCGACCTGCGCACGGCGCAGCTCAAGGAACTGGCGCAGTTGCTGGGCGACGACCACGACCTCTTCATGCTGCAACAGCGACTTGTTTCCCAGCCGACCCTGTTCGGGGATGAACCGACCCGCGAACAGGTTGCCCTGCTTATCGTCGCCCGCCGTGCGGGATTGCAGGCGGAGGCTTTCCGGCTGGGCCGGCGTCTGTATGCCGAGTCCCCCAGGGCGCTGCGTCGCCGCTGGCGGACATACTGGGCGTTGGCGCGCCTGTCAGAGCAGTGACAGGGAGTAGCTCACTACAACGCGCAACTCGTCGATATCGCGCTGGCTGGTCACGTCGCTGCGCAGGCTGGCATGACGCAGCGAAAAGTCCAGATCCTTCAACGGTCCGCTCTGCAGCTTCGTTTGGGTCAGCACCGGCAGACGCGGCTGGAGCATGCCCACTCGCAGTTCGGTGGCAGAGACTCGCTTGGCAGTGAAATCCACGCGGCCGAAGTTCGAGACGGCGCTATTGTCGTCATCCAGTGGGAAGACGGTACCCGGGTTGCGGGTGCGCCCGACCTTGTCGGTCCGTTCGCCCGAGTCGAGAAGTGCTGGAGAGGTGGAGCGGGTGAAGGGAATCGAACCCTCGTCGTAAGCTTGGGAAGCTTCTGCTCTACCATTGAGCTACACCCGCGTCGGGAGCGATTCTAGGGGTTTGCGCGACGTTCGGCAAACCCCTTTTTCGAGACTCAGTGCGGCTCGCGAATCTGGGAAATGATGAAGCGGCTCTCGGGGATGGCCGGTAGGCGGGAGAGTCTTACGGTCAAGTCCTGAGGCGGCACCTGGTACTCCATCCCTGAAACCAGCATGTGCAACGCGCGCTTTATCAGTTCGATGGTGATCCATTCCCCTGGGCAGCGATGACCGTCGTCGAACCCGCCGGCCCCCTGCGGAATCAGGCTGAAGGCATTGCCCTTCCAGTTCTTGAATCGCTCCGGGCGGAAAGTATGAGGATCCTTCCAGGAGCGTGGGTCGTGATTGGTCCCGTGCATGTCGAGCATCACCCAGGTCCCCCTGGGAATGTGGTGGCCCTGCCATTCGATGTCTTCCATGGCGTTCCCCGCGACCAGTGGGAAGAAGGGATAGTAGCGCCGTACCTCCTGCGTGAACATCTCCCGCCACTCGTCACCGCCTTCCCGCAGTCGGTCGCGGTATTCCGGATAGGTGTGCAGCGCCAGCGCGGCGAAGGTAATGAAACGGCCGACCGCGACTGTCGGTCGCAAAATGTTCACCAGTTCCACTGCTGCGGTTTCGGTGGACAGCGCTTCACCATTCTCATCGCGGTAAAGGGCTATGGTCTCCAGCGGACTGCGCTCGGCGCGGGACAGTGGCGAGTGCCGCACATCGTTGATCAGCTTCTGCGCCCAGCGCTCGGTGCGGTGGCGCAATGCCAGACCCATCCAGTTGCGCGGCCCTATGGCGCCGGCTCCGTCGATCATCGCGGAGAACTCCCGGGCGCGCCGGGGCGCCTCCGCTTCGCTCAGGCGAATGCCGGTCCATTCGCAGACCGCCCGGCACAGGAGGTCCTCGACCTCATGGTGCAGGGTGACCTGTGTCCCGCTCGCCTGCCAGAACTTCACTCTGGCCCGCCATTTCTCCTCGAACAGGTCGCCGAGGCGCCTGATGCTTTCCGGTTTCATCAGCGACATGAACATTTGCTTGCGGTGCCTATGGGCGTCGCCCTTGAGCTGCTGCACGCTGCCTATGTCCTGCAGGGACATCAGGGTCTGGGGAGGCATGGCCAGTTTGCGACTGAAGCGATCCGGATGATAGAACATCCGTGCTGCGTCCTCCCCGCGGACGCAGACCGCCGGGCGCAGCATCATGCGTGTGAGAAACAGATCCGCCCCGTTGCGTTCACAGCGTTCGGAAATGAAACGGTAGCCGTTGGTCAACAGGGCCAGCGAGCAGTCGAAGGTCTTGTCGCGCGGAATGTCGGTCATGGGTCCTCCCTCCAGCGTAGGTCATACGCTTATTGAAAGGGACCGGGGGATAAAGTTCGGCCGTTTGGCGGGTAGTCGGTTACGCAGCCGAAGCCGCAGCGCTCAGCTGTGCATCACGTGCTGAAGTAGCCTGTAGCTCTCGGCGCGCCGCGTCTGGTCGAAGATGGAGCTGTTGACGATAAGTTCGTCGGCGCCGGTCCGATCGAGCAACTGGGCGAGTTGCTGGGCGACGGTCACCTCGTCACCGACCAGCGTACCGGCCAGAGTCGACATCACCGAGTGCCGTTCGTGGGGCAGCCAGAGTCCGTCCATGCTCTCGACCGGCGGGGGCAGGGGTCCCGGTTGGCCGCGGATAAGGTTGAGAAATGCCTGCTGATGGGAGGTGGCGAGCATTGCCGCTTCGTCGCGGCTGCTGGCCACAAAAGCATTGATCCCGAGCATGACGTGGGGTGCTTCCAGCGTGACCGAGGGCTCGAAGTGCTGCCGATAGGTCTGAAAGGCGCTGTGCATGTAGTCCGGCGAAAACTGTCCGGCAAAGGCGAAGGGTAACCCCAGTCGGCCGGCCAGCTGCGCACTGAAGGTGCTCGAGCCGAGAAGCCAGATCGGCACGTTCAGCCCCGCTCCGGGGACGGCGCGTAACCGCTGTCCTGCGACCGGCTCGGCAAACAACTGGCGCAGCTCCGTGAGCATCTCGGGAAAATCACTGCCATCACCGCGCCCGCGGCGCAACGCCTGTGCGGTAGCCGGATCGGTACCTGGCGCGCGTCCGAGACCGAGGTCGATACGGCCGGGGTAGAGCGACTCGAGCGTGCCGAACTGTTCTGCGATCTGCAGGGGGGCATGGTTGGGCAGCATGATACCCCCTGAGCCGATGCGAATATGTTCGGTACCTGCGGCCAGATACCCCATGACCACGGACGTCGCCGCACTGGCGATCCCGGTCATGTTGTGATGTTCGGCCACCCAGTAGCGCCGGTAGCCGAACTCCTCGACCTGCCGGGCCAGCGCCAGGCTGTTGTGCAGCGCCTGTCTGGGCGTGCCGCCCTGCA
>JAUVYN010000023.1 GCA_030603065.1 Pseudomonas sp. | reverse complement strand
GGGGCCGAGGCCCTCGAAGCCGAGCTCAAGCACTTGAAGACCGTACTGCGCCCGCAGATCACCCAGGCCATCGCCGAAGCGCGTGAGCTGGGTGACCTGAAGGAAAACGCCGAATATCATGCGGCGCGCGAGCAGCAGGGTATGACCGAGGCGCGTATTCGTGATATCGAGGGCCGGCTGTCCAATGCCCAGGTGATCGACGTGACGGCCATTGCCCACACCGGCAAGGTGATTTTTGGCACCACGATTGAAATCGCCAACGTCGATACCGACGAGTCGGTCGTATACCAGATCGTCGGCGAGGACGAGGCCGACATCAAGGCCGGCAAGATCTCGGTGACATCTCCCATCGCCCGTGCCCTGATCGGCAAGGAAGAGGGCGACGTTGTGGCAGTCAGCACGCCGAGCGGCGTTGTCGAATACGAAATCGTCGAGGTTCGCCACCTGTGAATCTGCAGGCGGCGCCTGCGCCACGGGGCGGTCGTATCGCCTGGCAACTGTCACTCACGCTGTGGGTAGGTGGGGTCTGGGTACTGCACTTCGTGCTGCTGCCGGCGCTGCTGCATTTCGGCATGGCACCATTGCTGGTCGAGGAGGTCGGCAGTTTCATGCGGCCGTTGATGACGGCCTTTGCCGGCATCTGCGGGCTGCTTCAGCTGCTCGTCCTCTGGCTGGCGGTGGGCGCCGGCTGGTGGCGCGATTTGCGCGGCCAGCTGCTGGTGCTGGTACTGGCCGCGGCAGGACTGTTCTTTCTGCTTGGAGAGATGTCGGTGCCGCGGAGCGAGTACTGGCAGATCTTCTGCTACTTAGTGGTCGCCTTCTCCGGGCTGGCGCTGGTGCTTCAGCCCCGCCCGGACGAAACGTATCGCTGAATTCAGAGGTTCTTGAAGCGGACAAGGTTGGAAAGCTGGGGGTTGGGCTTCTTGGCCCGTCGCAGCAGAATTGCCATCTTGCCGATCACCTGAACCAGTTCGGCGCCACTGGCCTCGCAGAGCTCTTCGATCAGCGCCTGTTTGGCTTCGCGATCAGCTACGCTAAGGCGGATCTTGATGAGTTCGTGGTCGTTGAGTGCGCGATCGAGCTCGGCCATGACGCCTTCGCTGGCCCCTTGGTCGCTGACCATGACGATGGGTTTGAGGTGATGGCCAATACGTTTGTAGGCCTTTTTCTGTTCGGAGCTGAGCGCCATGGGATCGAATGTATTCCAGTTCGGTGGGTTCGGTATTAGGCTGCTAGTTTAACCGGCGGGGCGACCCGCTGCACGAGGTATTCCCGTGGCACGATCCAAGACCAGCAAGGGCTGGCTCAAAGAACATTTCGACGATCCCTATGTAAAGATGGCACAAAAGGACGGTTATCGGTCGCGTGCCAGTTACAAGTTACTGGAAATCCAGGAAAAGGACCGTCTGCTGCGGCCTGGCATCACACTGCTGGATCTCGGCGCAGCGCCGGGGGGGTGGTCCCAGGTGGCCAGTCGGGTGATTGGCGAGAAGGGGCGGATCATCGCATCGGACATCTTGCCGATGGACAGCATCGCGGATGTGCACTTCATTCAGGGCGACTTTACCGAGGACGCGGTATTCGAGGCCATTCTGGCGGCGATCGATGGCCACCCGGTAGACCTTGTAATTTCCGATATGGCCCCCAATATGAGTGGTACGCCCGCGGTCGATCAGCCGCGCGCTATGTACCTCTGCGAGTTGGCTCTGGATATGGCCACGCGGGTACTGCGGCCCGGTGGCGATTTTCTGATCAAGGTATTTCACGGCGAAGGGTTCGATGACTACTACCGCCAGATGCGCGAACAGTTCGACAAGCTGCTCACACGAAAGCCGGGGGCCTCTCGGGACCGGTCGCGCGAGACCTACCTGCTCGCAAGGGGCTTCAAGGGCCGGGACGATCAGGCGACATAGGACGTTACAGAGGTGAAACTGCCGCCCCGAGCGAAACTGGTGTAAGGTACCGGGGTCACAGTCTCATGCAGATTTCAGTCAGGTCCGGTCTGTTTCCGGCCAAGAGGGTAGCGATTTGAACGACATGGCGAAGAACCTCATTCTGTGGTTGATCATTGCTGCCGTGCTGATAACGGTGATGAACAACTTCAGTACCCCGACCGAGACCAATACCCTCAATTACACTCAGTTCCTCGAACTGGTGCGTGACAGGCAGGTCGAGCGGGTGACGGTCGACGGCTACGAAATCACCGGGCGTCGTCGTGATGGTGGCACCTTCACGACCATTCGTCCGGCCATCCAGGACAGCGGCCTGATCGGCGACCTGCTCGATAACAACGTCATCATCGAAGGGCGTCAGCCGGAGCAGCAGAGCATCTGGACTCAGTTGCTGATCGCCAGCTTTCCGATCCTGATCATCATCGCCATCTTCATGTTCTTCATGCGCCAGATGCAGGGCGGGGCCGGTGGGCGTGGCGGGCCGATGAGCTTCGGCAAGAGCAAGGCGCGCATGCTGACCGAGGATCAGGTCAAGACTACCTTTGCCGACGTCGCAGGCTGCGACGAAGCCAAGGAAGAGGTCAGCGAGCTGGTCGACTTCCTGCGTGACCCAGGCAAGTTTCAGCGTCTGGGCGGACACATCCCGCGGGGCGTGCTGATGGTTGGTCAGCCCGGTACCGGCAAGACGCTGCTGGCTAAGGCCGTGGCGGGTGAGGCCAAGGTGCCATTCTTCACCATTTCGGGTTCTGACTTCGTCGAGATGTTCGTCGGTGTCGGTGCCAGTCGTGTCCGTGACATGTTCGAGCAGGCCAAGAAGCATGCTCCTTGCATCATCTTCATCGACGAGATCGACGCGGTCGGCCGTCACCGTGGTGCGGGCATGGGCGGTGGGCATGACGAGCGGGAGCAGACGCTTAACCAGTTGCTGGTCGAGATGGATGGCTTCGAGGCTAATGACGGCATCATCGTCATCGCGGCGACCAACCGTCCCGACGTGCTTGACCCTGCGCTGCTGCGCCCCGGCCGTTTCGACCGGCAGGTGGTCGTAGGGCTGCCTGATATCCGCGGCCGTGAACAGATCCTCAAGGTGCACATGCGCAAGGTGCCGCTGGGCGACGACGTGCAGCCCTCGAACATCGCCCGCGGCACGCCCGGCTTCTCCGGTGCCGATCTGGCCAACCTGGTTAACGAGGCGTCGCTGTTCGCTGCCCGTGCCGGCAAGCGGTTGGTGGAAATGAAGGAATTCGAAATGGCCAAGGACAAGATCATGATGGGCGCCGAGCGCAAATCCATGGTCATGTCCGATAAGGAGAAGCTCAACACGGCCTACCACGAGTCCGGGCATGCCATCGTGGGCCGCCTGGTGCCAGAGCATGATCCTGTCTACAAGGTTTCCATCATCCCGCGGGGGAGGGCCCTGGGTGTCACCATGTTCCTTCCCGAGGAAGATCGTTACAGCCTGTCCAAGCGCGCGCTGACCAGTCAGATTTGCTCGCTGTTCGGTGGGCGTATTGCCGAGGAGATGACTCTTGGATTCGAAGGCGTCACCACAGGTGCATCCAACGACATCATGCGCGCCACCCAGTTGGCGAAGAACATGGTGACCAAGTGGGGTCTGTCAGAAAAGCTGGGACCCCTGATGTACAGCGAAGACGAGGATCAGGGCTATCTCGGGCGAAGTGGTGGGGGTGGCGCCGCGAACGTCTCCGGTGAAACCGCTAAGCTGATCGATCAGGAAGTTCGCCGGATCATTGACGAGTGCTACGGTACTGCGCGTAGATTGCTGGAAGAGAATCGCGACAAGCTCGATCTTATGGCCGAAGCGTTGATGAAGTACGAAACGATCGATTCAGATCAGATCAACGACATCATGAACGGTCAGCCTGCTCGTGAGCCAAAGGACTGGACTGGTGACAACCGGCCGGGTGCGGGCGGCGGGGCTACCGAAGGCGATGCCGATGCCGACCAGGCAGCCGGCGGGCGTCGCGGCGACAAGCCGCACGACGGTATCATCGGTGGGCCTGCCGGCGAACACTAAGGCTCCATGAATACCACACCAATTGGCTCCCGGTTGCCCTGCGGCGACCGGGAGCTTGATTTTTCCAGGACCCATGTCATGGGTATCCTGAACGTCACTCCCGACTCCTTCTCGGATGGCGGTCAGTTCGCGCGCCTTGATGATGCCCTGCGCCATGTCGAGGCAATGGTCTTGGCGGGCGCTACCCTTATCGATGTGGGTGGCGAGTCCACCCGTCCCGGCGCTCTGCCAGTCAGCGAACAGGAAGAGCTCGACCGCGTGGTTCCGGCGGTCGAGGCAATCCGTGCCCGCTTCGACACGGTCATTTCGGTCGATACCAGCACCCCCTCTGTGATTACGGCTTCCGCGGCTGCAGGTGCCGGCCTGATCAACGACGTGCGCGCGCTGCGCCGTGAAGGGGCGCTCGCCGCGGCCGTGGTCACCGGCTTGCCGGTGTGCCTGATGCACATGCGTGGTGAGCCTGACACCATGCAGCAGTCGCCACACTACGTGGACATCGTCGAAGAGGTAAGCCAGTTCATGGAGGCGCGAGTGGCCGCCTGCGAAGCGGTCGGCATTCCTCGGAACAGGCTCCTGCTGGATCCCGGTTTCGGTTTCGGCAAGACCCTGGAGCACAATCTGCAGCTCTTTGCGAAGATGGGTACGCTGCGCCCTGTCGGCTTGCCGCTGCTGATCGGTGTGTCACGCAAGCGTATGATTGGCGATCTGCTCGGCCGCCCGCTTGATCAGCGTCTTCCTGGTGGGCTGGCGTTGGCAGCGCTGGCAGTTGCCAGTGGCGCTCGGATCATTCGCGTCCATGATGTGGCCGAGACGGTGGACGTCGTGCGCATGGTCGAGGCGGTTCGTGCCGCTGGCTGAATCAGAACGATACGAAATACAGGAGACATCCATGGAAAAGCGTTATTTCGGCACGGACGGCATCCGCGGCCGGGTCGGCACTCATCCCATCACGCCCGAATTCATGCTCAAGCTGGGCTGGGCGGTGGGCATGGCGTTCAAGAGTCAGGGGCAGTGTCGCGTCATCATCGGCAAGGATACCCGTATTTCGGGTTATATGTTCGAGTCTGCGCTCGAGGCGGGGCTCTCTGCAGCGGGTGCCGAAGTCCAGTTGCTCGGTCCGATGCCCACGCCTGCCATTGCCTACCTTACTCGGACGTTTCAGGCAGATGCCGGTATCGTCATCAGCGCTTCGCACAATCCCTTTTATGACAATGGCATCAAGTTCTTCTCGGTAACCGGTAGCAAACTGCCAGATAGTCTGGAGCTTGAAATCGAGCGGCTGGTGGACGCGCCGATGGAGATAGTGGATTCGGCCCAGCTCGGCAAGGTCGCGCGCGTGGAAGACGCCTCCGGCCGGTATATCGAGTACTGCAAAAGCAGTGTGCCGACCAGCACCAGTTTCAAGGACTTTCGCATCGTGCTCGACTGTGCGCATGGAGCGACCTACAAAGTTGCACCGAACGTCTTTCGTGAGCTCGGCGCGCGAGTGACAGTGATCGGGGCTCAGCCGGATGGTCTGAACATCAATGACAGCGTCGGGTCCACGGACCTGCGTGCGCTCAGTGCAAAGGTTAGGGAAGAAGGTGCCCAGCTGGGTATCGCGTTCGACGGCGACGGCGACCGGGTGCTCATGGTCGACGAGCAGGGCGAAGAGGTAGACGGTGACGAGCTGCTGTACATCATCGCCATGGATATGCATCGGCGTGGATTGCTCAAGGGTGGGGTGGTCGGGACGCTGATGACCAACCTGGGTCTCGAATTGGCGCTGCGTGAGAAAGGCGTACCCTTTGTTCGGGCGAAGGTCGGCGACCGCTATGTCATGTCCGAGCTGCGTGAGCGGGGCTGGATACTCGGTGGCGAGTCGTCGGGTCATATCGTATGCCTGAATCATACATCTACCGGCGACGGGATCATTGCGGCGCTTCAGGTGCTTCGGGCTCTGCAGTTGGCTGGTAGAACCCTGGGGGAAGCGCGTCAGGGAATGCATAAATGCCCCCAAACCCTGATCAACGTGCGCTATGCGCGCGGCGCTGGCTCGCCGCTGACGGATCCGGGGCTGCAGGCGGCCGTCGCCGAGGCCGAGGAGCGGCTGGGTGAGAGCGGAAGGGTGCTGCTTCGGCTGTCTGGAACCGAACCGGTGATCCGCGTGATGGTCGAAGGCCAGGACGTCGGGCAGGTCAATGCCGAGGCGGAAAAACTGGCGGACCGGGTTCGAGCCCTGTTTGCCGCTTAGACATCAAAATGGCGGTTGTGTCAGTGGTGCAACTTGGTTACCATTGGCGCCCGCTTGAACATAGAGGTTGGGCATGCGTCGTCCCCTGGTCGCCGGAAACTGGAAAATGCACGGGACTCGGCAGTCGGTTGAACATCTGCTGTCCGGTCTGAGTAAGCTGGAATTTTCCGATCAGGTAGACCTGATGATCGCCCCGCCTGCACTGTTCATGCAGCAGTGTCGCGAAGCGCTGGTGGGCTCTCCGATCAGGCTCGGGGGCCAGAGTTGCGCATACCAGGCTGAGCCGGGTGCGCTGACCGGCGAGATCTCGCCGGCCCAGTTGCGTGATGCGGGCTGTGAGTACGTGCTGGTAGGCCACTCCGAGCGGCGTAGCCTGTTCGGTGAGACCGATGAGATCGTCTGCCGGAAGTTTGCTGCGGCCCTGGCCTGCGGTTTGAGGCCGGTTCTCTGCGTGGGCGAGACGAGGGAGCAGCGCGATGCAGGTCAGACCGCAGATGTCGTCGGTCGGCAGCTGCAGGTGGTGCTTGATGCCTTTGGGGTGGGCGGTCTTGCTCAGGGCGTGGTCGCTTACGAGCCGGTCTGGGCCATAGGTACCGGGTTGACCGCCTCGCCGGATCAGGCGCAGGAAGTGCATGCTATGATTCGCGCCAGGTTCGCCATGCTCGATGATGAGCAGGCCCAGTGCGTACAGATTGTTTACGGGGGTAGCGTCAAGGCTGACAACGCCGAATCGCTATTCGCCATGCCGGATATCGATGGGGGGCTGGTGGGCGGTGCCTCCCTCAATGCTGAAGAATTTGGTGCGATAGCGCGCGCCGCGGGAAGAGCGTAATGATCGAAACGGTTGTCGTGATTATCCATCTGCTGGTTGCCATCGCCCTGGTTGCGCTGGTGCTCATGCAGCAGGGCAAAGGTGCCGAGACGGGTGCTTCCTTTGGCGCGGGTGCGTCTGGCACCGTATTTGGCAGCCAAGGCTCAGCAACTTTTCTAAGCCGCTTGACAGGAATTCTGGCCACTGTATTCTTCCTGACTTCGCTGGGTCTGGCCTACTATGCCTCCAACTACGCTGCGGTTGCGCGTGACGGTGGGTTGCCTGATCCGGTGCTGCGTTCGCAGCCGGTCACTCCGGTAGTGAGCGATGATTTACCTGCTCTAGAGCAGGCTCCTCTGGCCCCAGTCGCGGACGACGTACCGACTGTAGACTGAGCCTAAAGTTTTGCGGAAGTGGTGGAATTGGTAGACACGCTATCTTGAGGGGGTAGTGCCTTAGGGTGTATGGGTTCGAGTCCCATCTTCCGCACCAATCACACGGGCCTGCTTTAGCAGGCCCTGTTTTTTTCGGGCTTAGGTACGCCGGTTGTCTTGAAGGGGCTCCGGGCGTATAATTCTCGCCCAAGATTCGACGCGGGGTGGAGCAGTCTGGTAGCTCGTCGGGCTCATAACCCGAAGGTCGTAGGTTCAAATCCTGCCCCCGCAACCAGTCAAAGGCCCCTTTTCAGGGGCTTTTTGCTAAATGCCGGACTCCGCTGGAGTGGCCGGCTTCAGGATGGGCTTTCAGGCCCATTTTTTATTCATGCGATGCAAGGGTGGTTAATTTGGCCGGCAAGGTATCTGAACTCGAGGCCCTTTTGGTCCCCGTTGTCGAGGCTTTGGGCTATCGTTGCTGGGGCATCGAGTATTTGTCGCAGGGGCGGCATACGCTTTTGCGCGTATACATTGATCATCCCGACGGGATCAGTGTCGATGCCTGTGCCGACGTGAGTCGTCAGGCCAGCGCGGTACTCGATGTGGAAGATCCGATCGCCGGCGACTATACCCTTGAGGTGTCCTCACCTGGCATGGATCGACCTCTTTTCACGCTCGAGCAATTCGCCGAGTACGTCGGCGAGCAGGCCAAGGTAAGGCTACGCGTTCCCTATGAAGGGCGACGCAATTTTCAAGGGGTCATCCGCGGCGTCGAGGGCGATGAAGTGATCCTCCAGGTAGACGAACACGAATACCTGTTGCCGATCGAATCGATCGACAAGAGCAATATCATTCCGCGGTTTTGAGCTTTTTTCGGGCTTGTTTCATGGCCCCAATGGATGGCGTTAGGCGAGGCATACGATGAGCAAAGAAGTGCTGCTGGTTGTGGAATCGGTTTCCAACGAGAAGGGCGTGCCGCCCGGCGTAATTTTCGAAGCGCTGGAACTGGCATTGGCCACAGCGACCAAGAAGCGTTATGAGGACGAGGTCGACGTTCGTGTGCAGATCAATCGCACAACCGGCAACTACGATACCTATCGTCGCTGGACCGTGGTGGCGGATGAGGACTTCGAAGAGCCCGGCATGCAACTGACGCTGGACCAGGCCGAAGCCCGGGATCCGTCGCTGAAAATCGGTGACATGATCGAAGAAAAGATCGAGTCGGTCGAATTCGGTCGCATCGCCGCGCAGATTGCCAAGCAGGTTATCGTGCAGAAGGTGCGGGAAGCTGAGCGCGCTCAGGTGGTCGATGCCTACCGCGACCGGTTGGGCGAGATCATCAGCGGCACGGTGAAGAAGGTCACCCGGGACAGCGTTATCGTTGACCTGGGCAACAATGCCGAGGCGGTCCTGCCGCGGGAAGAGATGATCCCGCGTGAAACATTCCGGACCGGCACTCGCATCCGTGCACTGCTCAAGGAAATCCGCACCGAGAATCGTGGCCCTCAGCTGGTTCTGTCTCGCAGCTGTCCGGAGATGATCATCGAGCTGTTCCGTATTGAGGTTCCGGAAATTTCCGAGGAACTCATTGAAGTCATGGGTGCCGCCCGTGACCCTGGCTCTCGGGCCAAGATTGCTGTCCGTTCCAAGGACAAGCGCATTGATCCCCAGGGTGCCTGTATCGGCATGCGCGGCTCGCGTGTGCAGGCCGTGTCGGGTGAGCTCGGCGGCGAGCGCGTCGATATCGTTCTCTGGGACGAGAATCTGGCCCAGTTCGTGATCAACGCCATGGCACCAGCCGAGGTGGCCTCGATCATCCTCGATGAAGACACTCACACCATCGATATTGCGGTGGCTGAAGACAATCTGGCCCAGGCCATCGGCCGCAGCGGACAGAACGTTCGTCTGGCCAGTCAACTGACCGGGTGGACGCTCAACGTGATGACCGAAGAGGCTATCGTCGCCAAGCGCGAAGCCGAGACCGGCGACATTCTGCGCACCTTTGTCGAAGAGCTGGACGTCGAAGAAGATCTGGCCAGCATGCTGGTCGAAGAAGGCTTCACCTCGCTGGAGGAGATCGCCTACGTTCCCATGGAAGAGATGCTCGAAATCGATGGTTTCGATGAGGACATCGTCAACGAGTTGCGGGCCCGAGCCAAGGATCGCCTGCTCACCAAGGCCATTGCCAACGAGGAGAAGCTCGAAGAGGCGCAGCCCGCCGAGGACCTGCTGAACATGGAAGGAATGGATCGCGCGCTGGCATTCCAGCTGGCCGGCCGCGGCATCCTTACCATGGAAGATCTTGCCGAGCAGTCGATCGATGACTTGCTCGACATCGACGGAATTGACGAAGCCCGCGCCGGCGCCTTGATCATGGCTGCCCGGGCACCCTGGTTCGAATAACCGGTCGGAATGGCGGCATCGCCCTGCGGCAACGCAAGGACCCGACTGAGGAGAGAAGTGAATGGCGGAAGTGACAGTCAAAGAGTTGGCCAACGTAACGGGAACGCCGGTTGAGCGCCTGCTGCAGCAGATGCAGGAAGCCGGGTTGCCTCAGACCAGCCCCGAGGAGCGGGTTTCGGACGAGGAGAAGCAGAAGCTGCTGGCGCATCTGAAGAGTGCCCACGGCGACTCCAGTGCTGAGCCCCGCAAGATCACGCTCAAGCGCAAGACGCTCAGTACCCTCAAGGTTGGCGGCAGCAAGACCGTCAACGTAGAGGTGCGCAAGAAAAAGACTTATGTCAAGCGGGATCCGGTGGACCTCGAGGCCGAGCGTCAACGTGAACTCGAAGAGCAGAGGCTGGCTGAAGAAGCCCGCCTGGCTGCCGAGGCTGAAGCGGAAGCCAAGCGACAGGCTGAGCAGGTCGCACGCGAGGCCGAAGAGGCTGCGCGCAAGGCCGCCGAGCAGGCGCAGGCACAGGTGGATGTGGTCGCCGAGGTTCCGGCTCCGGTGACCGAAGCAGCACCGGTAGCGCCCGATCTGGTCGCTGCCGCGGCGCCCGCGACGGCCGCAGTCGATCACAAGAAGAAAGAGGAGCACCGCCGCAAGCTGCCGAGCCGCGAAGAAGAGGAAGAGCGGAACCGCAAGCGCGCCGGTGGCGGCAAGGACAAGGCCCGTATTGCGCCTCGCGTCACTGAGGATGAAGAGGCCATGGCGCGTCGTCGCGGCGGCGGTGGCAAGCTCAAGGCGCACAAGAAACGTAACCAGCACGGCTTCGAGAAGCCGACAGGACCGATAGTGCGAGAAGTTGTAATTGGCGAAACCATCACCGTGGCCGAGTTGGCCCAGAAGATGTCGGTGAAGGCAGCCGAGGTCATCAAGTACATGTTCAAGAACGGTAACATGGTGACCATCAATCAGGTCCTGGATCAGGACACTGCGACCATTGTCGCTGAAGACATGGGCCACAAGGTCAAACAGGTGCGTGAAAGCGCTCTGGAAGACAGCCTGGCCGAAACCCTGCATCACGAAGGCGAAGATGTACCCCGTGCTCCGGTGGTCACCGTGATGGGTCA
The DNA here is from genome assembly GCA_030603065.1 of Pseudomonas sp. Classification (GTDB taxonomy): domain Bacteria; phylum Pseudomonadota; class Gammaproteobacteria; order Pseudomonadales; family Pseudomonadaceae; genus Halopseudomonas. Next base: position 31,900 of record JAUVYN010000023.1, on the reverse strand, counting down.
CGTTGACCACGGCAAGACCTCGTTGCTCGACTACATTCGTCGCGCGAAGGTTGCTGCAGGCGAGGCAGGCGGTATCACCCAGCATATCGGCGCCTACCATGTAGAGACCGAGCGCGGGATGGTGACCTTCCTTGATACCCCCGGTCACGCCGCCTTTACGGCAATGCGTGCCCGTGGTGCCAAGGCGACCGATATCGTGATTCTGGTGGTCGCAGCTGACGACGGCGTGATGCCGCAGACCGAAGAAGCCGTCCAGCACGCCAAGGCGGCCGGCGTGCCGCTGGTGGTAGCGGTGAACAAGATCGACAAGGAAGACGCTGATCCGGATCGTATCAAGCACGATCTGGCGGCCCGTGAAGTCATCCCCGAAGAGTGGGGCGGCGACACCCAGTTTGTCCACGTATCGGCCAAGGTTGGTACCGGCATCGACGAACTGCTCGAAGCAGTTCTGCTGCAGGCCGAGGTTCTCGAACTCAAGGCGCAGCCTTCGGCTCCGGGCCGTGGGGTCGTGGTCGAATCGCGCCTCGACAAGGGTCGTGGCCCGGTGGCAACCGTACTGGTCCAGAATGGCACGCTAAGGCAGGGTGATATCGTCCTCGCCGGCGTCAACTATGGCCGCGTACGTGCCATGTACGATGAAAACGGAGTACAGATCAAGGAAGCAGGACCATCCATCCCGGTGGAGATCCTGGGTCTGGATGGTACGCCGGATGCTGGCGACGAGCTGACGGTAGTGCCGGACGAAAAGAAGGCGCGGGAAATCGCGCTCTTCCGTCAGGGCAAGTTCCGCGAGATCAAGCTGGCTCGCCAGCAGTCCGCGAAACTGGAAAACATGTTCGAGAACATGGGGCAGGGCGAGAAGAAGACCCTCAACATCGTTATCAAGGCCGATGTTCGCGGTTCACTGGAGGCGCTGCAGGGTTCGCTTTCGGATCTGGGCAACGATGAAGTGCAGGTCAAGATCGTATCGGGCGGTGTCGGCGGGATTACCGAAACCGATGCCAACCTGGCGCTGGCTTCCAATGCGGTCATCTTCGGCTTCAACGTTCGGGCTGATGCCACTGCGCGCAAGATCATCGAGAACGAGGGGTTGGATCTTCGCTACTACAGCGTGATCTACGAGATCATCGACGATGTCAAGAAGGCTCTCTCGGGCATGCTTGGCAGCGATGTTCGCGAACAGATTCTCGGTGTCGCCGAGGTGCGGGACGTATTCCGTTCGCCGAAATTTGGCGCCATTGCGGGTTGTATGGTCATTGAGGGTACGGTCTACCGTAACCGTCCGATTCGTGTGTTGCGCGAAGATGTGGTGATCTACGAAGGTGAGCTGGAGTCGCTCCGTCGCTTCAAGGATGACGTGGGTGAGGTTCGCAACGGCATGGAATGTGGGATCGGTGTGAAGAACTACAACGACGTCCGTACGGGTGACCGCATCGAAGTATTCGAGCGCATCCAGGTCGCGCGTACCCTCTGATCGCCCTAGAGCGGCAAGCGGCAGCTATCGGTTTCAGGACCGCTAGCCCAGCCCTTGCCGTTTCGGCGTTGTGGCACCCCGTGATAAAGAGGCTCGCCGAATGCGGGCCGGAGGCACCAACATGGCCAAAGAATATAGTCGTACCCAGCGCGTTGCCGACCAGATGCAGCGTGAACTGGCTTTGCTGATCCAGCGCGAAGTCCGCGACCCACGGGTAGGCATGATTACCGTGACTGGCGTAGAGGCCAGTCGTGACCTGGCGCACGCCAAGGTCTTCATAACCTTGATGGGCGATGCTGGCGATGAGGAAATTGCCGAAAACCTCGCCGCCCTCAAGGATGCGGCAGGCTTTTTGCGAGTCCAGTTGGGTCGGGTGATGAAGCTTCGCAGTATTCCTCAGCTGCACTTCCATTACGACGAGAGCGTGCGCCGTGGCGTGCGTCTGTCCTCCCTGATCGAGCGAGCGGTGGCAGAAGATCGCCAGCACCCGAAGGATTCAGAGGAGTAGAGCGTGTCGGCACCGCGTAGACAGCGCCGTGATATCGATGGCGTGCTTATTTTTGACAAGCCTCTGGGCATGACATCCAATGCCGCGCTGCAGAAAGTGCGCTGGCTGTTCAACGCCAGCAAGGGCGGCCATACCGGGAGTCTCGATCCGCTCGCCAGCGGCGTGCTGCCGTTGTGCCTGGGTGAGGCGACCAAGTTTTCGCAGTATCTGCTCGATGCGGACAAGGCCTACGTGACCGAAGCACGCCTCGGCATGACCACGACCACGGGCGATGCCGAAGGCGACGTCCTGGAAATGCGTCCGGTAGAGGTGAAACTGGCTGACGTCGAAGCCCTGCTGCCCCGCTTTACCGGAGAGATTCTGCAGGTGCCGCCCATGTACTCCGCGCTCAAGCACGACGGTCAGCCGCTTTACAAGCTGGCCCGCGCCGGAGAAGTGGTGGAGCGCAAGGCGCGATCTGTTACCATACAGCGCCTGGAAATACTTGGGCTCGAGAAGGATCGTCTGCGTCTGGAAGTGCACTGCAGCAAGGGCACCTACATTCGCACGCTGGTCGAGGATCTGGGCGCCGCGCTAGGGTGTGGCGCGCATGTGTCGGAGTTGCGGCGAATTCAGGCCGGGCCCTTCGGCATCGATCAGGCGATCACCCTGGAGCATCTGGAGGCGCTGCATGCCGAAGGCGGAACCGAGGCGCTCGATGCGCTGCTTTTGCCAAGCGATAGCGGTCTGGAGGACTGGCCAGTGGTCAGCCTGACCGAGCAATCAACCTATTATCTGAATCATGGCCAGGCGGTCAGGGTTCCTGGTAGTCCCGCCTTTGGTATGGTCCGCTTGCGTGACCACCAGGGCCGTTTCATGGGTGTCGGCGAGATGACCGACGATGCCCGCGTGGCACCCAAGCGCCTGTTGCGCTTCAATGGGTAGCGCGCAATCGAGTTGACCCGAAGGGTCACAACGAGGGTGGCTGTCAACAGGCACGGTCATTGCTCGACTCAAAACACGGGACGCTGTCCCGGCCTGTTCACTCAGAGGAAGCTGTCATGGCACTGAGCGTTGAAGAAAAAGCTGCAATCGTAGCCGAATATGCCCGTGGTGAAGGTGACACCGGTTCTCCGGAAGTCCAGGTAGCTCTGTTGACTGCAAACATCAACAAGCTGCAGGGTCACTTCAAGGATAACAAGAAGGACCACCACTCCCGTCGCGGTCTGATCCGGATGGTTAACCAGCGCCGCAAGCTGCTGGACTACCTGAAGTCGAAAGACATCCCGCGTTACAGCAGCTTGATCAGCAGTCTGGGCCTGCGCCGCTAAGCGCACCGCCCCTTTGGACATGGCCGGGTCCGAAACCCGGTCATGCCCAGGATTCCGCCCGAAGGCAAGAGAAGAGAGAAATACTGTGAAACCAGTAATCAAGCAGTTCAAGTTCGGTGACAGTACCGTCACTCTGGAAACCGGCCGCATCGCCCGTCAGGCCACTGGTGCCGTGCTGGTCAGCATCAACAACGCGGTCAGTGTTCTGGTCACCGTGGTCGGCGCCAAGAAGGCCGAGCCGGGCCGGGACTTTTTCCCGCTGTCGGTCCACTACATCGAGAAAACCTACGCCGCCGGCCGTATCCCCGGCGGTTTTTTCAAGCGTGAGGGTCGCCCCACCGAGAAGGAGACGCTGACTTCGCGTTTGATCGATCGTCCGATCCGTCCGCTGTTCGCCGAAGGCTTCATGAATGAAGTCCAGGTCGTCTGTACCGTGGTTTCCACTGACAAGACCACCGATCCGGATATCGCTGCCATGCTCGGCACCTCCGCTGCACTGGCCATCTCCGGCCTCCCGTTCAACGGCCCGATCGGCGGTGCGCGCGTCGGTTTCGACGAGAACAACGGCTACGTTCTCAATCCCAGCTACGAGCAGCTCAAGACCTCGCGTCTGGACATGGTCGTTGCGGGCACCGAAGACGCCGTGCTGATGGTCGAGTCCGAGGCTCAGGAGTTGACCGAGGATCAGATGCTCGGTGCGGTGCTCTTTGCGCACATGGAATTCCAGCCCGCCATTCAGGCCATCAAGGAACTCGCCGCCGAAGCCGGCAAGCCCGCCTGGGACTGGCAGCCTGCTCCGGAAAACACCGCCCTGCTCGACAGCATTCGCAGCAGCTTTGGGGCCGGTATCGCCGAGGCCTATGGCATCACCGACAAGCAGGCGCGTTATACCCGCCTGGGTGAGCTGCGTGATCAGGCTGTCGCCCAACTGGCTGGCGACGAAGAAGGCAAGCCTTCTTCCGGTGAAGTGAAGGACGCCTTCGGCGAGATCGAATACCGCACCGTTCGCGAAAGCATCGTCAACGGTAATCCGCGTATCGATGGTCGCGACACCAAGACCGTACGTCCGCTGAATATCGAAGTCGGTGTACTGGGCCGCACCCACGGCTCGGCGCTCTTCACCCGCGGTGAAACTCAGGCGCTGGTCGTGACCACGCTGGGTACTGCGCGTGACGCCCAGCTGCTCGACACCCTGGAGGGTGAAAAGCGCGACCCCTTCATGTTCCATTACAACTTCCCTCCCTACTCGGTGGGTGAAGCCGGTCGCATGGGCGGCACGGGCCGTCGCGAGATCGGTCACGGTCGTCTGGCCCGTCGCGGCATCCAGGCGGTCATGCCTGACATGGAGCAGTTCCCGTACTCGATCCGCGTGGTGTCGGAAATTACCGAGTCCAACGGCTCCAGCTCCATGGCCTCGGTCTGCGGTGCTTCGTTGGCCCTGATGGACGCTGGTGTTCCGCTGAAGGCCCCGGTTGCCGGTATCGCCATGGGTCTGGTCAAGGAAGGCGACAAGTTCGCGGTTCTGACCGACATCCTGGGTGACGAGGATCACCTCGGCGACATGGACTTCAAGGTTGCCGGCACCGAGAAGGGTGTCACTGCACTGCAGATGGACATCAAGATCAACGGCATCACCGAAGAGATCATGGAGATCGCGCTGCACCAGGCCCACGATGCACGCATCAACATTCTGCAGCAGATGAATGCCGTGCTGCCTGAGTCGCGCAAGGAGCTGTCCGCCAACGCGCCGACCATGATCAGTATGAAGATCGACGCCGAGAAGATCCGTGACGTCATCGGCAAGGGTGGCGCGACCATCCGCGGTATCTGTGAAGAGACCGGCGCGTCCATCGACATCACCGATGACGGCACGGTCAAGATCTTCGCCGCCAGCAAGGATGCCGCCAACGCTGCCAAGGCGCGTGTCGACGGCATCACCGCTGAAGCTGAAATTGGCAAGATCTATACCGGCAAGGTCGAGCGCATCGTCGATTTCGGTGCCTTCGTCAGCATCCTGCCCGGCAAGGACGGCCTGGTGCACATCTCGCAGATCGCCAACCAGCGTATCGAGAAGGTCACCGACGTGCTGCAGGAAGGCCAGGAAGTGAAGGTGCTGGTGCTGGACGTGGATAACCGCGGTCGTATCAAGCTGTCCATGAAGGACGTCGAAGCGGCAGAAACCAGCGGCGTCTGATCGTAGCGATGTCCCAGAAAACCCCGGCTTGCCGGGGTTTTCTGTCTTTGGGCTCTGTGTATTGTCCACAGGCGGCAGTTCCATGGTGGCGTTGAGCCGGTGGCCAAAAAAATTGCATCATTTCGTTCGGGCGTTGTCACACCCGTGTAACAAAGGTGTGGTAGTGCCCGGGAGGTGCCGGACAGGGAGGGGTTGCGACGGGCACGCGAAGCCAAAGCTCAATCAGGGATGCCGTCAAAAGGGCCCGCTACATGGACTCCTCGCTACTTCCGTTCTCCCGCGGTCGCTCGACCTGGCTGGTCATTACAGCGATCTTCGCACTGTCTGCAGTGCTTCTGAGCCTCGTTCTGTTTCTGCACTTCACCCAGGGCATCCCCATAGGGGATATGGTGCGTGACCCGACGGCTGTTGCGGGAGTGTCGATTTACGTCGGCTTTCTTTCCCAGTTCGGGATCTTCTTCTGGGCGGGCGCTGCAACACTTTGCCTGTTCAGTATGCTCATCCTGCCCAGAACGCCTGCAAACACTGAGGCGCGTCGATTCCTGATGGTATCGGGGCTTCTGTCGCTAACACTGGGTTTCGATGACGTATTCCTGCTTCACGAAGCCTTCTTTCCGCATATCGGCATCCCCGAGCTGGCAGTGTTTGCAGCCTATGGGGTCTTCGTCGCCTATTATCTGGTGCGCTTTCACAAAACCATACTGCGTACAGAATACGTACTTCTGGTCATCGCGCTCGGATTCTTCGCTGTCTCGGTGCTGTTCGATCTGCTTGATCCGCCGGGGCTTGACCCGGATTTCTGGGAGGACGGCGCCAAGGTGGTGGGTATCGTCGCCTGGGCGACTTATTTCCTGCGTACTTGCCACGAAATGGTTGGCCATAAGGCCTCGTTAAAATCCCCCAGCGTCGCGCCGGAAGGTGCAACTCATCAGTTCGCTGGCCGGGTCCCAGCTGCGTCGCTGAAGCGTTGAGCACAAGGGACGGGGCTTATCCCCGTCCCGCTTGCCAAATCAGAACCGATACACGGCGGCTGCACCGCTACGGCATGGCATCCGCTCTGTGGGCACGATGACTACGTCGGCCCCATTGCGCATGGCATGCAGGGCTAGTTCATCAAGCACATCGGGTTTGCCCGCCTCGCCGCTCTGAAGAGTCACTTTGCCGCTGGCGTGATCCAGTTTTCCGGGCTGGACACGGTCCGCCTCGACCAGTAGCGTCGCGACACGACCGGATATGGAAGCCCGTCCGATTTCGCCCAGGTCGTCCCCCGCGAGCCCCTTGCCTCGGGCAGCGCCGTACTGGTCAAGCAGACCATCCAACCGCGAGCTGTACTGGGTTGCCATCACCTCCCAGCAGCGATTCTGCAGTTCGCGTATGTCGAGGGCGGCCTGATCGATGGCGATCCCGCCCTCGACCAGTTGCTGGTTGTGGCTGAGGTCGCGAAACACGGCTTGGTTTTCCGGAAGCGCCGCTAGCAGAAGGGGTAGGCCCGACGGTTTGGAATGATGTTCGATGATGGCCCGGTCGACCGCGCGGAAGAAGCGGTTGCGATCGGAGTCGATCTCGTCCTGTTTGCCGCTGCCGCCGGATTCGTGCTGAAAGGGATCGCCGCGCTCGCTGGCCGCGCCGAAGCCATCCGGCCTTCCCGATTGGTCGCCAGCAGTCAGGTCCGATCCAAGCGCCTCGACAATGTTTTTCGGAACTCCGGCGGCCAGTTCCACCTCGATCAACTGGTCGCGGTTACCTTCGAACAGGCGCACCTCGTCGCGCGAAAGCGCTAGCACCTGATACTGGTCAGCAGACTGGATGATGCGCAGCAGTGGAGCGATGTGCGGATGGACGTTGGCTATGGCGCGCTCGGGAACGCTGCGGTAAAGGGTGAAGACCTTGAAAAAGTCCCGGCCGCCAAGCATGGCGACGCCTCCGCGGGGGTTGTTCCAGAAGTCCCGATCATCCTGGTAGGCCTCGAAGCCACGCATTAGCTCGTCGTGTTGTTCTTCGGGAAACCGGTTCTGCACCTGATCACGCAGTTCGCGCAGCAGATTCCGGAAGCGAATGGGGTCCTGTTCGCGCTCGGGGAAGGCGCGGTGCGTCGGCATGTAGAGAGAAAGGCAGGGCTGTTCGGCCACATTCAACAATTCGGTAAGCGTCTCGCGGGTGAGAAGTTCTGACATGGAGGCATCCTCTTCTGGTTGGATACAAGCTCAGCTCCCTGCCGGCCCGACTGGGCTGCCGGGACGTCGGTGCGTCCCGGTCACATGGGTGTGGTGATCCTTACCAGTATGACGGGTGAGGCCTCTTCGAGTTCACGCTCAAACCAGGTCGACGACCCGGCGCGGGTCGAAATCGGTCCAATGACCTTCCACCATTTGCCCTTCTGCCTGTTCGACATCTGCTGCACCCGTGCTGCGCAGTACTTCGATTGCTCGCTCGCGACTCAGCTCCGGGCGGTCGCCAACCCGTACGGCGACATGGGTTCCTGCTTGACGCTCCATTACCTGATGCTGGCGGACCTCGCGTGCACTCACTTCGCCGGCGTCTTCGGCTTCGTCGACTTCGGAATCCTTGTCCGTCTTGGTCATGGCCCCGACCAAGGACCCGGTGTAGGCGCCCAGCCCTGCGCCAATGGCAATGCCGGCGGGCCCGATGACGGGTGTCGTCGCTGCGCCTATGGCGGCACCCGCCACGGCGCCGGCTCCGGCACCAGCGACAGCGCCCTTGCCTGCATCGCGAGCGCCTGGCGACGCGCGCTGGTCTCCACCGATCGGATAGATGTCATGTTGTCCGTCGGGGTTCACATAGAAATGCGACATTGCATCGAGTGGAAAGCCAGCGGTCTGCAGCGCCTCGAGCGCTCGTTCGGCATGATCCTGGTTGTCAAATCGTCCGGCTATGATGGTGCTCATGCGCTTCGACTCCTCTGCGGTTGTCGGGAGAAGTGCCAAGGTGGCAGTAACTCCAACGTCTCGGTGCGGCTTCGCCGCACCGTCAGTCGTGCTGTCTACTGTAGACCCGAGCGAGCGCCGAAAGATTCATTGCAGGCCACGGCTGCTGTGGCTCGAACTCTACGCTGGTGCGCCAGTGCGGACGCGATGGCTCTGGATCGGGGCAGGGCACCCGGGAGGCAATCTGTGGTCAACCGGACAGGTTTACGAGGAGACTCCCATGCCTGTCTACCATTTACGCTGCATCGACCAGATTCGTCACCATTGTGAAGAAGACATCAAGGTGCGGCTCGAAATCGAAGGGTTGACCGATCAGCAGCTGGAAGCCATCGAGCGAGGCCGTTCGTTTCGAATCGATTCCGGGCAGATCGCGGCCAGCGGCCTGGAGCTGGATTCTGTGCAGCGTGCCTTTCTCGATCAGCACGGATATCTTGAATACCACATCGACATCGATGCCATCTGCGACGCCTGTGGGGCGATCGACTAGGCCGAGCTGATGCGCTTCGATCCATGTCTAATTCATTGCACTACGGGTATCTTGCGTGGCTGATACAGTCTCTGAGGTGAGAGCGCGAAGGCTCTTTCTGGGAATCGAGCTACCCTACTGGTTGTGCGAGAAACTGGTGGCCTTGCGCGTGCCGTTGCGAGGTGCACGCTGGCAGACTGCTAGTCAGTTGCATATCACCCTGCGCTTTCTGGGTTCGCTCGATGTCCGGCAAGTTGCGGCGCTGGAAGAGGCCCTTGGTAATCTCAAGGCCCCGCCGTTCGAGATCGCGGTGCGCGGTGCGGGTTATTTCGGGCCTGCCCCGGCCCCGACCATCCTCTGGGTCGGCGTCGAGCCTGTCGAGCCGCTGCTGGCTTTGCGCGAGCAGTTGGATGCGCTGCTCGCGCCCCTCGCACTTCCCGATGATCGCCACCAGTGCTTTCGGCCACATATCACCCTGGCGCGACTCAATGGAGCGGATGCTGGTGCGCTTGCCGTCGCCGAAGATCTCACCAACCTCCGCTGCGGCCTGTTACCGGTTGTCGAAATCTGCCTGTTCGACAGCCGCCCTGGCGATGCGGGATCCGCGTATAGTGTGATTCAGCGCTTTGCATTGGGCCGCTGACTGGCCCTTAATCGGTTTCACCACAAGCCCAAGGAGGCATACATGCAGGTACAAGTGAACACGGACCGCAACATCCAGGGAAGCGAGGGGCTGGCGTCCCGCGTGAAGGACATGGTCAACCGTCATCTCGATCGCTTCAGCGAAGACGCTACCCGCGCCGAGGTATACATCACCGATCAGAACAGCACTTCCAAGGGTGGCAGCACCGACATTCGCTGCCAGCTCGAAGTGCGCTTGGCCGGTCGTGACCCGCTGTCGGTGTCCGACAATGCTGCCGATGTCGAGCAGGCAGTTAACGGTGCCAGTCAGAAGATGGTGCGCCTGCTCGAAAGCACGCTCGGTAAAGCCAATCGACGTGGGTGAACACGGAAGCAGTGATGCTGTTCGATAGCTGGGAAGGTCTCTGGCGAGTCCTCGCCGTGGGCGTCATGGCCTACATCGGGTTGCTGTTTCTGCTGCGGATCTCTGGCAAGCGAACCCTCTCGAAGCTCAACGCCTTCGACCTGATCGTCACGGTTGCTCTCGGGTCTACCCTGGCAACCGTGCTGCTGTCGCGCGACGTTGCGCTACTGGAAGGCATCCTGGCTTTTGCCGTACTCATCGGCGCGCAGTATCTCATCACCACCCTGTCCGTCCGGTCTGCGCTCGTGCGCAGACTCGTCAAATCCGAACCGAGACTGTTGTTTTATCGAGGGCAGATGCTGAGTGACGCGCTGCGGGAAGAGCGGGTTACTCGCAACGAGGTCCGAGCGGTGGTCCGCGCAAGCGGATTTTCCGATCTGGGCGCTGTCGAGGCCGTCGTTCTCGAAACCGATGGGAGCTTCAATGTTATCGGCTCCGGCGGCTCGGAGCAGGGCACCGCGCTGACCGATGTGATCGGTTTCCGGGTGCCCCACCGTTCGGCACCTGCTGATCCGGCCGATTAGCTGGCACGGAATTTTCCTACTCTTCTGATGCTCCAACCGGTACATGCTGCCGGTCGCGCCTGCACCGAGGTCGGTCTTGGTATGCGTTTGCCTGAACGCAGGAGTACAGATGTTGATTCCGAACATGCTTCACAGTCCGTTGCCGGAAACCTCGGCGCCGGTCGAGAGTGCGGTCGCGCGGCAGGTTTACAGGTCGTTGATGATTGCCGCGCCCACCCCCGAAAGCCTGAACGCATCACGGCTTTTCCTGGAAAGTCAGCTGGAGCAGGCGGCGGGGCTACCCTGCGATTTGCCTGCCCGGCCCGAGGCGTTGATCGGCTGGATGGAGAACCAGGCTCTGGCCACCGGTGAGCGCTATGCCGCTTATCTGGAAGCCCGCAAGGCTGGCCATCCGCGCAGTTACTTCAGCTGCCGGGCACATGCGCTATCGTTCCTGCAGGGGGTCGCCCCGACCAAGCTGGTCGACGGTGCCTGGCTCTACGGGTTACTCGCAAATGCCGGCGACCTGCGCTTCTATTCGCTGATTCGTACCTATCTGGAAGAGCTCGGTGATGGGGACCCGGCGCAGAATCATGTGGTGCTTTATCAGCGTCTGCTGGTAGAGCAAGGCTGCGAGCAATTGCCCGAGCTGAGCGATGAGCATTATCTCCAGGGCGCGATCCAGCTCGCCCTTGGTCATCACGCTCAGGCGTTCATTCCAGAGGTGATCGGCTACAACCTGGGCTACGAACAGCTGCCGCTGCATCTTTTGATTACTGCCTTCGAACTCAATGAACTGGATATCGATCCCTACTACTTCACGCTACACGTGACTGTCGACAACGCTAGTACCGGGCATGCTCGCAAGGCCGTTCAGGCACTGCTCGATAACCTGCCGCAAACTGGCGATCGGCAGGGCTTCCTTGAGCGCGTTGCACGAGGTTACCGGCTCAACGATCTGGGTCTGGGTAGCACTGCGGTGATCGAAGCATTCGATCTGGAGAGTGAGCTGGTCCAGATGCTCGAACGCAAGCGGGTATTCGGTCAGCAGGTACATTCCGACTTCTGTCGAATCGAAGGCCGCACGGTCAACGAGTGGCTGTCGACCCCCGGACAAATCCGTGGATTTTTACAGGCTCTGGAGCGGCGGGGCTGGATTCGTCGCCATCAGGACCCGCGGGAAAGCCGGTTCTGGTCTCTCATCGAAGGCTCCGATGCGCAGATGTTCGGAGTCTTCAATCACTTCGAAAAGCAGTTGCTATGGGACTGGATCGCGGGTGATTGGCTCGGAAGCGATGCTTCCTCCTCTCAGCAAGGTCGCGCGCGCGCATTCCGACCGCGACCGCGCAAGCGTGTCGCGGTGACCCCGCAGGTGGTGGACCCGGAACACGAGTTGAGCCAGTTGCAGCGAGAGATCGACGCCTTGCCGGCCGCAGCGCGGCTTGAACGGTTGATTGGCCTGTTGGCGCCAGCTTCTCATGCCTCCCCGGAGGGTTTGCTGGCCACCAGGCTATTCGTTGCTGCGCTGGGATGAATTGAAAAAAACAATAGGGACAGTCACCACATGTCGAATCCCCTCGCCTCGACCGAGGCGCACCGCACCCAGGCTCTCGTCGCGCTGGGGCGATATCTGCAACAGGAAGGTTATCACCATACGGTGGTGACACCGCTGACCCACGAGTACAACAACCGCCGTACTGACGGTACTGCCCGCACGCTACGCGATATTTTCGGGTGGAGCAGGGCTTTTCCGCGCTCATTGCCGCCACCTGCCGTTCTGGAATGGATGGAGGCGGCTGGGGCGCTGGTTGAGGACGGCAATCTCTGGCGCAGCACGATCCGCTGGGCTAGCCTCGGCGATCTGCTCTGTGCCCATTCCGCTTATCCGACCGAGGCTACCGACGCGGTGTTCTTTGGTCCGGATACCTACCGCTTCGCCCAAATAATCGAGGCCCATCTAGGCGAGCACGGCGGGCAGGTACGCCGGGCGGTGGACATCGGCTGTGGTTCCGGCGCGGGTGCGCTGCTGATAGCTCGCAGCTGTCCTGCGGCAGAGGTTCTCGCGGTGGACAGCAATCCCTCCGCACTGCGCCTCACTAAGGTAAATGCCGAACTCGCCCAGCTGGAAAACCTGCGGCCGCTGCAAAGCAATCTGCTCAATGCCGTCGAAGGGGAGCTCGATCTGATCATCGCCAATCCGCCCTACATGCTCGATCCACAGGAACGGGCCTACCGTCATGGCGGCGGTAGCCTGGGGGCGGGCCTTTCGTTGAAAATCGTCGAAACCGCGCTGTCACGTCTGGCGCCAGGTGGCACGCTGCTACTGTACACAGGCGTGGCAATGGTCCATGGACGGGACCCGTTCCTGCAGACGCTGCAGCAGCGTTTGGCCAATCTCTCCTGCATCTGGACCTATCGGGAGTTGGACCCGGACGTCTTCGGCGAGGAGCTATTGAAGCCTGCCTATGCAGAGGTGGAGCGAATCGCCGCCGTGGCGCTAACGCTCAGCAGATAGGCCACCCGTCACACAGCGGAGGAACTCATGGATCTGCTCAAACCGATCGCGGAGTTCGCAGCTATTGCCGTTGGCGGCATCGGCATTGCCATTATCACGGTGACTGCGGCCTACTCTTTGCTAATCGGTGGTAAGCACATGCTTTATCATCGCCATGAAACCGAAACCATCTTTCGGGAAATGCGCCAGCGGCTTGGGAGAGGCATTCTCCTTGGTCTGGAGTTTCTGATAGCCGCGGATATCATGCTCAGCGTTACGATCGATCTAAGCTTCGAGCGAGCTGGTGTACTGATAATGATCGTACTGGTTCGGGCTTTCCTGAGCTTCACCCTCGAGGTCGAGCTTACCGGGAAATGGCCCTGGCATCAGAAGCCGGAGAAACGCACACAGTCGTCCGATTGAGGCGCGTGGCTATCCCCTTCGAGCAGCAGCGGTTACCATCGAGCAAAGCTGGAAAGGACGCTCTGCATGGTCAATATCTCAATCAATAGCATCAACCGTGCTGTTCCTGCTCCGCTGCGGATTGGCGACCGGATACGTCGAACCGGTCATTACAAGCAGGCTGCGGTCGCTCCTGTAAGGATCGAGACGGAAGGTGTCGTCGGCGATTTCATCGGCAACCTCAAGCATCACGGGGGCGCCGATCAGGCCCTGTATCTGTATTCGCTAACCGATAATCGGTGGTGGGCTCGGTTACTCGGCTGCGAGGTATCGCCGGGATTCTTCGGCGAGAACCTGACACTCGATGAGTGGTGGCCGAGGCCCCGCGTAGGCGATCGGCTGCGTTGCGGCGAGGTGTTGCTGGAACTGACCGGCCCGCGCACTCCTTGTGCGACGCTGGAAGCGAGGGCTGGGGTAAAGGGACTGTCCCGAGAGTTCGTCAGGGCCGAACGCTGTGGGGCCTATGCACGGGTATTGCAGATGGGCAGCATCAGTCCCGGAGACGAATGTGAAGTCATTGCCGCGCCTTCCGACTTTCCGGAGATAGTCGAGGTCTTCCGTTACTGGCACGCCAGGGGCGAAGACGTCGATTTTCTCCAGAGGGCATTGGCTGCTCCGCTTGCGGTGCGAATAGCTGATGTATTTCAGAGTCGTCTGGCCCGTTGCCAGTCGGCCCAATCGAATGTGAAGAGGATTACATGATCTGTCGATGGCTGGCGCTTACCGCTCTGCTTCTGCCTGCTCTGGCTCAGGCTAAACCCTGCGCGGACGTGGACGACGCGGTCGAACTGAATCGTTGCCTGCACGCTGAGGTCGAAAGGGCCGAGGATGAGCTGGATCGTTATCTGCAGGCTAGCCGCGAGCGGCATGGGAAGATGGCAGACGCCATGGTTTCGATGGAAGCGGCCCATGGTGCGTGGATGCGCTTTCGTGACTCGCATTGTCTCGCCGAGTTCGATCTCTGGGCCGACGGCAGTATCCGTACGACCATACTGGCCCAGTGCCTGTTACGCCAGACCCAGCGGCGTACGCATGAAATTTGGCAGGTGTACCTGGCGCCGACCGATGCCGCGCCAGTGCTGCCGGAACCGCAGCTACCCTGAGCGCCATGAATGAGGCTCAACGCTATCAGCTACTTGCTGATCTGGTATTGCTGAGCCACGTAGGGGTAGTGCTCTTCGTGGTTTTTGGACTACTGCTGATCGTTGTCGGCAATTTTCTTGGCTGGCGCTGGGTTAACCACCTCTGGTTCAGGGTAGCGCATCTGGGCACCATTGCCGTGGTTGTGCTGGAGGCCTGGCTAGGGGTGGTGTGCCCACTGACCACACTGGAAATGTGGCTGCGAGCACAGGCCGGGGTGGCCCAATATAGCGGCGGATTCATCGAATACTGGCTGCAGCGCCTGCTTTACTACGATGCACCCGCCTGGGTGTTCGTGACGCTCTATACGGCCTTTGGTGCACTGGTCGCCGCGACCTTCATCTGGTTCCCGCCGCACTGGCGGCGGAAACCGCCCGAGCGCTGATCAGCGCTCCAATGCCAGTGCGACGCCCTGACCGCCACCGATACATAGCGTGGCCAGGCCCTTGCGTACATCTCGACGAATCATCTCGTGTAACAGGCTGACCAGTACGCGGCAGCCGGATGCCCCGATCGGGTGACCGAGGGCAATGGCGCCGCCGTTGACGTTGACCTTGGCCGGGTCCCACTCCAGCTCACGGCCCACCGCCAAGGCCTGGGCAGCAAAGGCTTC
Organism: Pseudomonas sp.; assembly: GCA_030603065.1. Lineage (GTDB taxonomy): Bacteria > Pseudomonadota > Gammaproteobacteria > Pseudomonadales > Pseudomonadaceae > Halopseudomonas. The sequence goes on along the minus strand of JAUVYN010000023.1, from coordinate 16,746 downwards.
GTTGGCCTCCAGCAGGTCCAGATCATCCAGCGTCCAGCCGGCCTTGCGAAGGCAGGTCCGAGTGGCTGATACGGGGCCGATTCCCATAATGGAGGGATCGACGCCGGTGCTCGAATAGGCGGCGACGCGTGCCAGAACCGGCAGGCCGAGCTGCTCGGCGCGCTCGGCGCTCATCAGCATCACCGCGGCTGCACCGTCGTTCAGCCCGGAAGCGTTTCCGGCCGTCACGCTGCCGTCCTTTTTGAATGCAGGGCGAAGCTTGGCAAGTGCCTCGGCGGTAGTGCCGGGACGGGGCTGTTCGTCGCGGATGATGCGCAGCGGGTCACCCTTGCGTTGGGCTACTTCCACCGCGGTGATCTGACGGTCGAAATGGCCAGCTTCCTGCGCGGCAACAGCCTTCTGCTGCGAACCGGCGGCGTAAGCATCCTGTTCCTCGCGGCTGATACCGTATTTCTCGACCAGGTTTTCCGCCGTGATGCCCATGTGGTAATCGTTGAACGCATCCCACAGGCCATCGTGAATCATGCTGTCGATCAGTTGCCCGTGGCCCATCCGCTGTCCGGTACGAGAGGTGGGTAGCAGGTGCGGCGAAAGGCTCATGGACTCCTGGCCGCCGGCGATGATGATGTCGGCGTCGCCGCAGCGAATGGCCTGGGCACCAAGCTGTACCGCCTTGAGTCCGGAGCCGCAGACTTTGTTGAGATTCATCGCCGGTACGCTGATCGGCAGGCCGCCGTGCAGGGAGGCCTGACGTGCTGGATTCTGGCCGCAGCCGGCGGTGAGCACCTGGCCGAGGATGACTTCATTGACGCTGGCCGGGTCGATCGCCGTTTCGGCGAGCAGAGCCCGGATCACCGTGGCGCCCAGCTCGTGGGCCGGTACGCTGGCGAACTGGCCGCCGAAACTACCGATGGCGGTACGGGTGGCGGCTACTATGACGACGTCTTGCATGAACGACTCCTCTATCCCGTTCTGATCAGGCAACAAGGATAGAGGTGTCGCTCTGCTGAGACAACCGGGCTATCAACTGCCTCGGTTGAGGCGGTGCTCGATCAGCTCTTCTACCACGGCCGGATCGGCCAGGGTCGAGGTGTCACCCAACGTATCCAGCTCGTCGCAGGCGATCTTGCGCAGAATGCGCCGCATGATCTTGCCTGAACGGGTCTTGGGCAAGCCAGGAGTCCACTGGATGAAGTCCGGCTTGGCGAATGAGCCCACCTGCTCGGCAACGAAAGCCTTGAGTTCCTTGACCAGTTCCTCGCTGGGCGTGATGCCGCGCATCGGCATTACGTAGGCGTAAATGCACTGGCCCTTGATGTCGTGCGGGCAGCCTACCACTGCGGCCTCGGCGACCGCATCATGCAGTACCAGGGCGCTTTCCACTTCAGCGGTGCCGATGCGGTGCCCTGATACGTTGAGCACGTCGTCGACCCGGCCGGTGATCCAGTAGTAGCCATCCTCGTCACGGCGTGCGCCGTCGCCAGTGAAGTAGACCCCTTTGTAGGCGCTGAAATAGGTGTCCACCAGCCGTTGGTGATCGCCGTAGACCGTCCGAATCTGGCTCGGCCAGGAGCGTTTGATGACCAGGTTGCCACTGGCCGGACCATGCAGTTCGTTGCCTTCCGGATCGTACAGGGCCGGTTCGACGCCGAAGAACGGGCGTGTGGCGGAGCCTGGCTTGAGGTCGGTAGCCCCCGGAAGGGGGGCAATCAGGATCGAGCCGGTCTCGGTCTGCCACCAGGTATCGACGATCGGACAGCGCATTTCGCCGACCACGTGGTAATACCATTCCCAGGCTTCCGGGTTGATGGGCTCCCCGACGCTGCCCAGCAGGCGCAGGCTGGCCCGTGAACAGGAAGTGACCAGCTCGTTGCCCTGGGCCATCAGCGCCCGAATCGCAGTCGGGGCAGTATAGAAGATGTTGACCTTGTGCTTGTCGACCACCTGCCAGCAGCGCGAGGCGTCGGGATAGGTGGGAACGCCCTCGAACATGAGCGTGGTCGCGCCGTTGCACAGTGGTCCATAGACGATATAGGAGTGTCCGGTGATCCAGCCGATGTCCGCCGTACACCAATAGACTTCGCCCTCGTGGTAGTCGAACACGTAATAGTGCGTCATTGCCGAAGACAGCAGGTAGCCGCCAGTGGTGTGCAGTACGCCCTTGGGCTTGCCGGTAGAGCCCGAGGTGTACAGAATGAACAGCGGATCCTCGCTGTCCATCGACTCTGCGGGGCAGTGGGTGTCGACCTTGGCACAGGCCTCTTCGTACCAGACGTCTCGCCCTTCGACCCAGGGGATATCGCCTCCGGTGCGCTTGACCGCGATCACTGTGTGCACTCCGGGACACTCCTTGAGTGCCTTCTCGACGTTCTGCTTGAGCGGAACCTTCTTGCCGCCGCGCACGCCTTCATCAGCGGTGATCACCGCCTGACAATCGGCGTCGTTGATGCGATCGCGCAGGGCGTCGGGGGAGAAACCGCCAAATACTACCGAATGCACCGCACCGATGCGGGCACAGGCAAGCATTGCGTAAGCCGCTTCCGGAATCATCGGCATGTACAGGCAGACTCTATCGCCCTTGCGCACGCCGCGCTCTTTGAGCACGTTGGCCAGCCGGCAGACCTGCTCGTGCAGCTCTCGGTAGCTGATGTTGCGAGAGTCTGCCGGGTCGTCGCCTTCCCAGATGATCGCCGTCTGGTCACCGCGCTTGGCCAGGTGTCGGTCGATGCAGTTGGTGCTGACATTGAGCTTGCCATCGATGAACCAGGCCGCTTCACCGCGGGTCAGGTCACTCTCGTGTACCCGGGTCCAAGGCTTGTCCCAGTCCAGGAAACGCTTGGCCTGCTCTGCCCAAAAGGTGTCCGGATCATCGATCGACTGGCGATAGAGCCGTGCGTAGGTTTCCTCGTCGGCGTGGGTATTGACGCGGGCGGCATCGGATATGCGATGGTTTTCGATCTTGTACATGCGGACGAACCCTCTTTTTATTGGCGAATCAGGCCCCGGCGTCGATAAGACGCGTGCCCGGATAGGGCAGCCGAGCAGGACCGCTCAGAGTATTGGATTCAAGACTTGATCATTATAGAAGGTGAGACAACCCTTCTTTGGTCTGATAGGGAAAGTGTGTGCAAGAGGGAACTCCCGGGGTTTGGCACCCGGGAGTTGGCAGGGAAGCCTCAGAGGGCGGGGATGAACCGCAGGTTGTCGATGAGCCGAGTGCGCCCTAGGAAAGCTGCCGCCAGCACGACCAGTTCCTCGGCTTGTGCCGACACCGGTTGCAGCGTATGTGCGTCGCGCAGATCCAGATAGTCCGGTCGCAGCCCGGCTTCGGTCAGTCGGCCGCGGGCCTCCTCGATGATCTGGGCGTAGTCGCGGCGGCCGGCGCTCACTTCTGCGGCGATTGCCTGCAGTGTCTGATACAGAAGCGGGGCGACCTGGCGCTCTGCCGGGGTCAGATAGCCGTTACGGGAGGACAATGCGAGCCCATCGTCGGCGCGTACGGTCGGCTCGCCCATGATCTGCACGGGGAGGCATAGATCGAGCACCATCTTGCGGATGACCGCCAGCTGCTGGTAATCCTTTTCGCCAAAGATTGCCAGATCCGGCTGTACGATGTTCAGCAACTTGCTGACGACCGTAGCGACACCTTCGAAGTGGCCGGGTCGGCTGGCACCGCACAACCCTTCCGAAACCACCGGGACGCTTACTCGAGTATGCCCGGCCATGCCTTCCGGATACATTTCACCGACGTTGGGAGCAAATACCAGTTGCGCGCCAACGTCGAGCAGCTTGCTCTGATCCTCGGCCAGTGTCCGAGGATAAGCGTCCAGGTCTTCGCTGGGGCCGAATTGCAGCGGGTTCACGAAGATGCTGACCACAACGTAGTCGGTACGCTGCAAAGCCTTTTCGACCAGCGCGATGTGGCCTGCATGCAGGTTACCCATGGTCGGGACCAGCCCGATTCGCTTCCCTTCCTCTCGAGCACGGGCAACGGCTGCGCGCACTTGCGCAATGGTGTGCAGGGTATGCATGGATCAGAACTCGTGTTCGGGTGCGGGAAACTCGACGCGCTTTACTGCATCCACGTAATTGCGCAGCGCGGACGGCACGTCTGGGGCGCCAATCATGAAGTTTTTGACGAACTTCGGCAAGCGTCCGGAGATGGACAGACCGAGAAGGTCGTGTACCACCAGCACCTGACCGTCGGTGCCGCTGCCGGCACCGATGCCGATCACGGGTACCCGCACCGAGCGCGTGATCTCGTCTGCCAGCGCGCTGGGTACGCACTCGAGCAGCAGCATGCTGGCGCCGGCGGCTTCAAGCGCCGAGGCGTCGTCCACCAGCGCGCGAGCCTGGGCTTCTTCGCGGCCCTGAACCTTGTAGCCACCGAGCACGTTGACTGTCTGCGGAGTAAGTCCCAGGTGTACACAGACCGGGACCCCATTACGGACCAGGCTGGTCACGGTAGGCGCCAGCCAGCCGGCGCCTTCGATCTTGACCATGTGCGCACCCGCCCGCATCAATTGGGCGCTGCTTTGTATGGCCTGGTCCGGCGTGGCATAGCTCATGAAAGGTAGATCCGCCATGATAAAGGCGCCAGCGTTGCCGCGACGAACCGAGCGGGTGTGATAAACCATATCCTCCACGGTAACCGGCAGGGTGCTGTCATGGCCCTGCAGGACCATCCCCAGCGAGTCACCCACGAGTATCACCTCTACCCCGGCCTGGCTTTCAAGATGCGCGAAGGTCGCATCATAGGCAGTCAGGCATACGATCTTTTCACCGTTCTGCTTGAGCTTGTTGAGCGTCGTCAGGGTTACATCAGGCATGGCAGTTTCCAATGGTTGGCGCCCGGAGGGCGGCAATGTCGGTTGAGGCGGCGAGAGCTGAATATCTCGCCACCGGCCGGGCGAAGCACACCGCTTCGATTATAGTCTTCATGTCTTCAGCACGTCCGCTGGCTGGCCTGGTAGGCGTTCGAGCCCCTCGGCCGGGCATTTGGACAACAGTTCGACCAGCTCGGTGCCATCAGGCAGGCGCAGCGTGGGAGCGATATCGGCCAGCGGGTACAGCACGAAGGGCCGCGCATGCATATGATAATGCGGTACCTTCAGGCGCGGCAGGTCTAGTTGCTGGGCGCCGTACAGTAGAATGTCCAGATCCAGCGTGCGCGGACCCCAGCGCTCGCCGTTCCGGGTTCGGCCCTGGGATAGTTCGATACCCTGCAATCCGTCAAGCAGTGTCAGGGGGGGCAAGTCAGTCTCTACAGCCACGACGGCATTCACGTAGTCGGGCTGATCTGCCGGGCCCAGGGGGGCGCTGCGGTAGAAGGGCGAGCACCGCAGTATGCGCGTATCAGGGAGTGCAGCGATGGCGATACAGGCGCGGCGGAGCTGCTGCTCCGGGTCAGCCTGATTGCTGCCCAGACCAATGAAGCACTGAAGCATCTCAGTCTGCCTGTGCCCTGGGCTTGCGTTTGCGGCGGTTGCGGGGCCGCTTGCTTGTTGCCGGTCCGTCAGCCAGTTCGCGAATCATCTCCCGGCGCTTGTTCTCCGAGGCATCCTGATAGGTGGTCCACCAGGCTCCGAGGCCGCCAGTGTCTTCCCCTGCGCCTTCGCGCAGCAAGAGAAAATCATAGGCGGCACGGAAGCGGGGATGCTCGAGCATCTGATCGGCACGGCGACCACTGCGCCGCTCCAGGCGCGGTTGAAGATCCCAGATTTCGCGTAACGGGATGCTGAAGCGTTTGGGGATCGCGGTATGCCTGCACTGCTCGGCGAGCAGTTCCTGGGCTGCCTGCTGCTGCGCAGGAACGCTCGGGACTCCGCGGTGCTCGAGTTCACGGATACGTTCCGGCAGCGCCGGCCAGAGCAGCGCAGCAAACAGAAACGCGGGAGTGACGGGGCGTTGCTGACGGATTCTCTCGTCGGTGTTGCGCAGCGCCTGACGGATCAGTCGCAGGGTGTAGTCCGCGTTGTGCTCGAGTGCCTCGTCGGTATCCGGGAACAGGGGAGCAAAGAGGTCGTAGCGGCAGAGCAGTTCGAAGGTCTCCTCGCCCTTGCCGCTAAGCAGTAGTTTCAGTACTTCATCGAAGAGCCTGGCTGCAGGGATGTCGTGCAGCAGATCGGCCATCTCGATCAGCGGAGCCGCACTGTGCTGCTCGATTTCGAAGTCCAGTTTGGCGGCGAAGCGCACCGCGCGCAGCATTCGCACCGGGTCTTCGAGGTAGCGTTGGACCGGATCGCCGATCAGTCTTACCTGGCGATTGCGGATGTCGTGAAGACCGTGCGCGAAATCATGAATATTGCCGGTGCGCACATCGTAGTAAAGGGAGTTGATGGTGAAGTCACGGCGCTGGGCGTCCTGCTCGAGCGTGCCATAGACATTGTCACGCAGTAGACGGCCGGACTCACTCTGGCGGGCGTTTTCACTGTCTTGGGGTGGGCTGTCTTCGCCTTCATCTGCATGGCTGGCACGGAAGGTGGCGACCTCGATGATTTCCCGGCCGAAGTGAACATGTACCAGCTTGAACCTCCGTCCGATCAGCCGAGCGTTGCGAAAGGTCGCACGGACCTGCTCAGGCGTCGCACTGGTAGCTACGTCAAAATCCTTGGGTTCGAGATCCAGCAGCAGGTCGCGCACGCAACCACCTACCGCGAAGGCCTGGTAACCAGCCTGCTGCAGACGTTCGACAACGTTCACGGCATTGCGGCTCATGCGCTCTCGCGTGAGGCTGTGCTGGCTCGGTGGGATTATTGCCGGGGTAGTTCGCCTGTGCGCCGGCCGACCAAACGGATAGGGGATCTTCTGCAGCAGCTTTCGAATCATAGGAGCAGGCATTCCACCGGCAGGTTCAGTCCAGGCCCTGAGGGCGACTCGGACTCGAGTGTCATGGCAACGGGCCGGGGCTGGTGGCAAACGAAGCTGATCAGCGCCAGGGTGATGAACGTTGCATTATGAATAATGATCAGGGGGGTATTCTAGCCTGAAAGGCGTGGAATTGTAAGGAAGGGGGATAAAGCTCAAGGGGAGTAGTCACTCCCCCTAATGGCGGTCTTTTTATTATTGTTCTTGCGAGCTATTGTTGTTTTTAGGCATAGGCGACAGCGTCGCCTTATGGTCTACCCATCCCGGGTTATCCAAAAACAAACGGATTGCTTTGGAAGCTCGGATAAGCGACACGGGGTGTGCTGGACTGGCGGGTTGCTTGGGCAACTTTTATTCTTCTCTGAGCCAACCGAACCGAAATTCGCTACTTACCACATTCTCCAAAAAAATCAGTTTGCTGCGCTTGCACGTGTTGTTTTTATTGTGTGTGAAGCCGGTCTTGTTCTTATTGTGGTGTGCCTGGTTTTTATTGTTGTTGTGCCAGATATAAAGCATTTGCCGTGCCAGTTTTTCAAAACCCTTTAAAAACAATGACTTGGTTTTTATTGGAGAATCCTGGCCAGGTGTTGCGCTGGGAATCGTTACCGTATGCCCCGCTTCGGTGTTACTGGAAGGATGGTGGCGGTAACAGTTTTGCCTGGGGAGTCTGGGTAACAGGTAACACCTGGCTCCCTACGGGTGAAAAAAAGATCAGGAGCTGGCGGTCTTTTTGCGCGGAATGCCGAGTCGTTGGCGCCGCTCCCACAGGCATTTGCGGCTGATGCCGAGCTTGTTGGCCAGCTCGGTTTCGGTCATGTGTTCCTGATGCTCCAGCACGAAGTGCTGAAAATAGTCTTCCAGCGAAAGGTCTTCGCTGGGCTCGTGGCTCTGGGTGTCCGGATGGCGCATGGTTTCCAGTGCGTTGGAAGCCTCCGAGGCGCGTTCGAACTCGGGATCGATGTCGATGCCCAGCAGATCCGCCGGGATCTCGTCCTCATCACACAGAATGGCAGCTCGCTCGATGGCATTTTCAAGTTCACGAACGTTGCCTGGCCAGTTGTACTGGCGGATCGCCTCCGCGGCAGCGGGGCTGAAGTGCAAACCCTCCTGCTGCATGTTGCTCGCCGCGCGTTGCAACAGCGCCTCAGCTATAAGCATGACGTCATCGCCGCGTTCACGGAGCGGGGGCAGCCGGAGTTCAATAACGTTCAGCCGGTAATAGAGGTCTTCGCGGAACAGGCCCTGGCGTGCCAGCGTCTTGAGGTCGCGGTGGGTAGCGGCTACCAGTCGCACGTCGACCTTGCTGGACTGCACAGAACCCACGCGTCGAATCTCGCCCTCCTGAAGAACTCGCAGCAGACGTGCCTGCGCTTCGAGCGGCAGTTCGCCAATCTCGTCGAGAAACAGGGTGCCGCCGTCCGCCGCCTCGACCAGCCCGGTTCGGCCCGCAGTTGCGCCGGTAAAGGCGCCCTTTTCATGCCCGAACAGTTCCGACTCGATCAGTGTTTCCGGAATCGCCGCACAGTTGACCGATATCATCGGCGCCTTGGCCCGCCGAGAGTGTTCGTGCAGGGCACGGGCTACCAGTTCCTTTCCAGTGCCGGACTCGCCCTGAATCAGTACTGTCGAATCGGTCGGCGCGACTTTTCCGATGCGCTTGAACAGGGTCTGCATTGAGGGGCTCGAGCCGATGATTCCCATGCTGCTGCCGGGTAGTGCAGCTTTTTCGGGTTGGGTGATGGCGGCTGGTGCTGTGGAAGGTTGCGGCTCGCCTCGCCTGCGCTGATGGTCCTGAATTATGCGAGATACCGCCTGCAGCATTTCCTCGTGGTCGAATGGTTTGGCGATGTAGTCCACCGCACCGAGCTTCATGGAATCGACGGCAGAGCGCAGGCTGGCATAGCTGGTCATTATCAGCACAGGAGTATCGGGGGCTCGGCGAATCAGTTCGGTGCCGGGCTCGCCGGGGAGACGCAGGTCACTGATTATCAGGTCGAAGTCGGCCAGATCGAAACGCTCTTCGGCCTCGTGCACGGCGCCCGCCTCGCTGACCTGATAATGGTGGCGCTCCAGCAATCGCCGCAGGGCCGAGCGAATGATGGCTTCGTCTTCGACAACCAGAATATGTGACATCATCTACCTCGTGCGTGGCGCTCGCCGACATCAGGCATGCGCCAGGTTACCCGTTGTGCTGTAGCGGGGGAGGGTAATGGAAAACCGCGTTCCCCGCATCGTGCCATGGTCTACCGGGCTATCCACCGTGATTTGCCCATAGTGCTCTTCGATGATGGAGTAGACCAGTGCCAATCCGAGCCCGGTTCCTGTCCCTGGCTCCTTGGTGGTAAAGAAGGGCTCGAACAACCTGTCCATGATTTCCCGGTCGATCCCGCTGCCCTGGTCCTCAACCGTGAGCAGAATGTGGTGTTCGTCCTGCACTGTCTTGATGGTGACATTGTCGCCATCGCGGCTGGCATCCCGGGCGTTGCCCAGGAGGTTGATCAGCACCTGCACCAGCCGCTGGCTGTCGCCGGCGGCAAGATGATCCGGATTGCACAGATTAACATATCTGACTTCGGCTCCCTTGCGGTTGAGTGACAGCAGATGTATCGCCTCGCTGGTGCAGGCCGCGAGATCTACTGCCTCGTTGGCATTGTTGTGACGGCTGCCGACATGGGCGAAGTTCACCATCGACTGGACGATGCGCGATACCCGACGGGTCTGCTCGAGTACTTGCTCGGCCATTTCCTTTGCCTCCGGCTGATCGGACTCTTCGCGCAGATTCTGCGCCAGGCAGGCGATGCCGGTGATGGGGTTGCCGATCTCGTGGGCTACGCCCGCTGCGAGGCGGCCGATCGAGGCGAGGCGCTCGGAATGCATCAGCTCGTCTTCGAGCATCTGGGTCTCGGTCTGGTCTTCGATCAGCACAACCAGGCCACTACCTACATTGCCCGGCTCGTCGATGGCGGCCTTGTGCAGGTTCAGCCACTGCGTGTGTCCATTGACCAGCAGTTTCTGCTTGTGCAGGTGCGAGGATTCGTCCGCTACGAAGCGCTCTAGCAGGGAGTTCCATGGCTCGGGCAGGTTACCCAGGCGTGAGCCGATGACACTGTCTGCGCTGATCCCGGTGAGCGACTGCATGGCCCGGTTCCACATGATCACTTCATTGTCCTTGGCCAGAGAGCAGACACCCATCGGCAAATCCTGCAGCGTCTGCCGATGGTAGCGTCGCAAGGCGTCGAGTTCTGCGGCAAGGCCGGTCAGGCGTGAGTGGTAATCCTCCAGCCGATTCTCGATGAAATGGATGTCCTGAGTGACATAACCGTCGCGGGCCAGCTTGAATGGCAGAAATGTCTCGATCATTTCCTGGGCGACTGCCGGCCCCATCAGGCCTGACAGATTGGCCTCGAGTCGGTCGCGCAGGCGGCGCAGGGCATAGGGACGGCGCTCGTCGAAGGGGAGCTTGAGATCGTTCAACGCCTGTTCCACCTCCTGCTGGGCGATCTTGTTGCCCAAGGGCTTGGCCAATTGCTGGGCGAACTCCTGTGGTGAGACGGCAATGAGCTCCATGCGCTGGGGTCGGCTCACATTGTCTACCGCACAGGCCTCCGCCGCGGCTCGCTCTTCCGGTGAACGCTGGGTAAACAGAGAGACCAGCGTCAGCACTACTATATTGGCTGCCAGCGAGGCGATTGCCGCGAGATGCCAGGTATCTGCATTGAAGCTGAGCGTCAGTCCGAACAGGCTCAGGCCATGCAGTTCGCTGATGAGCGGCAGTAGCAGCGTAAGCGCCCAGATCGCCATGCCGGTGACCAGTCCACCGATGAATCCGCGGCGGTTGGCCTGCGGCCAGTACAACACGCAGAGCGCCCCCGGCAGGAACTGAACGGTCGCGACGAAGGACGCGATACCGAGATTGGCCAGGTCCTGCTCGGCACCGAGCATGCGGTAGAAGCCGTAGCTGGCCATGATGATGGCTGCGATCAGGGTACGCCGTGTCCAGCGCAGCCAGCGATAGATGTTGTTGTCGGCGCTCGGCTGGTAGACCGGTAAAACGAGATGGTTGAGCACCATGCCGGAAAGTGCCAGCGTTACGACGATCATCAGCCCGCTGGATGCGGAGAGCCCGCCGATGTACGCCAGCAAGGTCAGCCAGTCGGCCCCGGCCGCCACACCCAGGCCAAGCGTGAAGTACTCGGGGTTGGTTGAGACATTAAGGTGCAACCCCGCCCAGAGGATCGGCGGAACCGCCAGGCTGATCAGCAGCAGAAACAGCGGAAGTCCCCAACTGGCGGTTCCGATGGCTCGAGGGTTGAGGTTTTCGGCAAAGGCCATGTGATACATGTGCGGCATGACGATTGCCGCAGCGAAGAATACCAGCAGCAACGTGCGCCATGGACCTTCCTGGAGGGGAGTATGCAGGGTCTTGAGCGCTTGCTGGTTGTTGGCCAGCCAAAGCTCGAGCCCGGCCGGACCATCGAATACCACGAAAAGCGCGTAGAGACCGACCGCGCCTATGGCGATCAGCTTGATCAGCGATTCGAACGCGATCGCAGCCACCAGACCCTCGTGTTTTTCGCGGGTCGAAATGTGACGTGCGCCAAACAGGATCGCGAACAGGATGATCAGCAGGCAGAAGCCAAGCGCGACCCAGTGCTGGCGCTGGTCGCGGGTGAGGATCTGGACCGAGTCGGCGACCGCCTGGATCTGCAGGGCCAGCAGCGGCAGGACGCCGAGTACCATGAGCACGGTGGTCAGTGTACCTGCCCAGGTGCTGCGGAAGCGGAAGGCGAACAGATCGGCAAGAGAAGACAGCTGATAGGTGCGGGTGATACGCAGAATCGGACTGAGGAGTACTGGTGCCAGCAGAAAGGCTCCGCAGATGCCCAGATAGTAGGTGAGAAATCCGTAGCCGTACTGATAGGCGAGCCCGACGGTTCCGTAAAAGGCCCAGGCGCTGGCGTACACGCCCAGGGAAAGAGTGTAGGTTGCTGGGTGTCGCAGAACCGCCTGAGGGACCAGGCCCTTTTCAGTTATCCAGGCGACGCCGAACAGCGCCAGCAGGTAGATGATACTGATCAGGACCAGCAGGCTGAGATCAAAGCTCATCGGCGTCCTTGGGGCTCTGCAGCAGCATGCCGGCGATTATCAGGATCAACCAGAGCATGTAGGGGCGATACCAGGCTCCTTGGGGCTCTATCCACCAGTCCATGATTGCTGGCGAGAACAGGTAGATGCCGATGACCAGCAGAAGTACCAGTCGATAGATGTACATGACGTTTGTGTATCCTTTGTGCCAGGTCCGCGCATGACTCGCTGCCAGCCCCGGCGCCGGAATGTCGACTGATGGTAATCAGCGGCGACTCCGTTGCCAAGCTATCAGGCGTCCAGCTCGGCCTCGAGCCGGTTGGTGAGTGCGGGTATCGCCATCGGCTGCCAGTTCGCCACCGCCCAGACGAGCTGTTCCGCAACCGGCGCATTGGCCAGCTCAGCGGGTGGCCGCTGACCTAGGGCGTGCAGGCCCCGGTGCAGTGTCGCTGGCGCAGTCTTGGAGTCAAGCGGCGGTGATGCCAGTCGCTTGCTGAGTTTCTGGCCATCCGGGCGCATGATCAGTGGAATGTGCAGGTAGGTTGGGCTCGGTTTGCCGAGCAGCGCATACAGCCAGAGCTGACGCGGCGTGGAATCCATCAGATCGGCACCACGGACGACCTGATTGACCTGCTGGTCAATGTCATCGACCACCACGGCCAGTTGATAGGCGATGATGCCGTCGCGGCGTTTAACCACGAAGTCGCCGACCTCCCTCTGCAGGTGCTGAGAGAAGGCACCCTGCAATCGATCAACGAAACCGAGCACCTGATCGGGCGTTTTGACTCGAATAGCCTGGCCTGGGGCGGCGGTGAGGTTGCGCTGACGGCAGGTGCCCGGGTACACGACATGACCGTCCAGGTCGCGCCTGGAGCAGACGCAGCGATACGCCGCTCCGCTATCTAGCCAGCGCTGCAGAACCGAGTGGTAAAGCTCCAGACGCTCGCTCTGGCGGACCACGGATCCGTCCCAGTGCAGCCCATACACATCCAGGGTGTGCAGGATGTCGTCTGCAGCACCCGGGACCTCCCGCGGTTTGTCGAGGTCTTCCATGCGCATCAGCCACCGGCCGCCATGGTGACGCGCATCGATGTAGCTGGCCAGAGCTGCGAGCAGGGAGCCGAAATGTAATTTACCGCTTGGGGTGGGAGCGAATCGCCCGGTATACCGATTGCCATGCATGGCTGGATGCCTTGGCCGGGATGCGGCAGGCCGGTTGGACGCTGCCGCGAAAGGGGAGAACCTAGCCGCCGATCTGCTTTTCCTTGATCTCCGCCAGGGTCTTGCAGTCGATGCAGAGCGTGGCGGTGGGACGGGCTTCGAGCCGGCGAATACCGATCTCTACACCGCAGGAGTCGCAGAAGCCATAGTCCTCTTCCTCGATACGCTGCAGGGTCTGATCAATCTTCTTGATCAGCTTGCGCTCACGGTCACGGGCGCGCAGTTCAAGGCTGAACTCTTCTTCCTGGCTGGCGCGATCAGCCGGGTCCGGGAAGTTCGCCGCTTCGTCCTGCATGTGATGCACGGTACGATCAACTTCCTCCATGAGCTCCTGTTTCCAGGCATTGAGGATGGCCGCGAAGTGGGCGAGCTGATCCTGGTTCATGTACTCCTCGCCTTTCTTCTCCTGATAGGGAACAAAGCCGCGGATCAACAGCGAATTCTTTTGTTTGGCATTGCTGGGCATGAGACCGCCTCACTTTTTGCTCGATCGTCCTGTGTCAGGTGGCCGTCATTCGCCATGCGAATGGGGTCCCTGGGGCATGCAAGCGGGCAAAGCTACCAGAACCTCGCCTGCCGCGCTACTGTTTGCCGTCCGATACACAATATAGCCAATTCCGCGGCCGCCCAGAAGCTTTGTCGAGTTTGACGGCAGGGGTATCATCCGCTTTTACCGAAGGGGATGAAGCAATGCAGCAAGCGCGGTGGGCCAGACGTGCCCTCGAGATCCAGCCGTTTCACGTCATGGCCGTGCTGGCCCGCGCCCGAGAGCTTGAAGCGCTGGGGCACGAGGTGATTCACATGGAGATCGGCGAACCGGATTTTGCCACCCCCGCGCCAATAATCCGCGCCGGGCAGGCTGCGCTCGCGGCTGGCTGCACCGGGTACACGCCGGCGCTGGGGTTGCCTGAGTTGCGCGAGGCTATCGCCGGGCTGTACCAGAGTCGCCATGGTCTGGATATCGATCCGCGGCGCATCGTGGTTACCCCCGGCGGCTCGGCCGCATTGCTACTTATCAGCGCATTGCTGGTCGAGGCGGGACGCAAGGTGGTCATGGCCGATCCGGCCTATCCCTGCAACCGCCATTTTTTGCGGCTGGTGGAGGGCAGTGCCAAACTGGTGCCGGTCGGCCCGGATAGCCAGTATCAGCTCGATGCGCAACTGCTCGAGGCGCACTGGGATGCTGACTGCTGTGCCGTGCTGGCGGCCTCGCCGTCCAATCCCACGGGCACCTTGCTCAGCCGCGAGCAACTCAGCGGCCTGGCCGAAACCACCCGGCGTCTCGGCGGCGAGCTGATCGTTGACGAGATCTATCACGGCCTTACCTACGGGTGTGACGCGACCTCGGTACTGGAGGTCGCGCAGGATGCCTTCGTGCTCAACAGCTTCTCCAAGTACTTCGGCATGACCGGCTGGCGGCTCGGCTGGCTGGTGGCGCCGGAAGCAGCGATCGGTGAACTGGAGAAACTCGCACAGAACCTCTACATATGCGCCCCGCACATGGCGCAGGTGGCAGCCCTGGCTGCATTCGAAGAGGAAAGTCTGGCCATTTGCGAGACGCGCCGGGGCGCCTTTCAGGCGCGCCGCAACTTTCTGCTCCCGGCGCTGCGCGACATTGGTTTCGAAATCCCTGTCACACCGGATGGCGCGTTCTATTTATATGCCGATAGCAGCAGGCTTGGTGGAGATAGTGCAAGGCTCTGCCAGCACATGATCGAGACCCAGAAGGTAGCTTTCACCCCTGGCCTCGACTTCGGCTTTCACCGTGCCAATCAGCATGTCCGCTTCGCCTATACCACGTCGCTGGAGCGACTGGAGATGGCTGTCTCGCGTCTGCAGCTGGGGCTGCGGAGCTGGCCTGAATGCTGATCCCTTTTGAATCGCCGCTTACCGAAGCGGTGCTGCTGCGCCGCTACAAGCGCTTTCTGGCGGACGTGCGACTGCCATGCGGCGAAGAGCTGACCGTCCATTGCCCCAATACCGGCTCGATGAAGAATTGCGGGGGCCCAGGCAGTCGAGTCTGGGTGCGTCTGGTGAGCGCGGCCGGCCGCAAGCTTCCCGGCACCTGGGAGCTGGTCGAGACGGCGCCCGGTGAGCTCGCCTGCATCCACAGCGCCCGAGCCAACCGGGTGATCGCCTCCGGGTTGGAGGCGGGTTTGATCACACCGCTGACCGGGTTTGCCGCCCGGCGCGCAGAGGTCTGCCTAAGGTCGGGGGGCAGCCGCTTCGACTTTCTTCTTAGCGATCCGGTTGATTGTGCGGTAGAAGTGAAGAGCGTGACACTGGCGCTCGATGCAGGGGAGGGCGCCTTTCCCGATGCGGTCAGTCTGCGCGGACAGAAGCATCTGTTGGAGTTGACCGACCTGGCCGAAGCCGGGCAGCGGGCCTGTCTGTTGTTCTGCGTGATGCATGGCGGCATCGATCGGGTACGTCCCGCCGACGAAATCGACCCGCTATATGCTGCGCTATTGCGCAAGGCATATCGTGCGGGTGTGCAAGTGCTGGCGTGGTCCGTCATACCTTCTCCCGAAGGGCTGCTGATCGGCGGCGAGCTTCCGGTCCTGCTGTAGGTGACGCTCAATCGAGCCAGAGATAGCCGTTACTGATATGACAGGCCCTGGCGGTGAGGTGGGCGCCGGTGCAAGGGCCGGCGATACATTCACCGGTCTCCGGTAGAAACAAGGCCCCGTGGGTTGCGCACTGGATCAGTCGATGGCTGCTGTCGAGAAACTGGTCCGGCGTCCATTCCAGCGGTATTCCCCGATGTGGACAGCGGTTCTCGTAGACGAAAACGCGCTCGCCCTGGCGCACCACGAACAGCGCGCTGCCCTGGTAAGTGAGTCCCTTGCTGCCGAAGGGAGGCAGCTCGTCGAGGCGGCAGAGGGGCCGAGAGAGAAAATCGTCGTCATCGATCATGCGTCGATTATCCGCTCTCGGCCCAGCTCAATCCAGTCTATAACTCCCAGACCAGATTGACCGCCACATGCCGTCCCAGCTGGGTGAAGCGGCCAAGGCACGGCGTAGCGTCCGCCAGGGTGCGCACGGACAGCAATGCGCTGATAAGTAGCAAAGTGGCCCAATTGCCAGGGGTGACCAGGATGAGCAGAAGCAGCGACACGCCGCTCCGCCATCTAGCCGGCGCTGCAGGACCGAGTTGCGCCGCGCCGCAACAGATAGGCTTCAAATCTCTGCAGCCTTCGCCTGTCTGTCTGGCAATGGGTTTCCCGGTGGCGGGTGGGGTAGGATGCAGGCATATCGGTGGCGGCGCCGCCATGCAAAGGATGATCGATGATTGTAACTCGCCATTACCACTCCCTGGCCATGCTGGCGCTGGGAGCCCTGTTGCTGGCCGCCATCCTGGCGTCGCTGGCGCTGGGCGCGGTACCCATACACCCGGCCGATACGTTACGAGCCCTTGCAGCCATACTCGGCTGGGGCGAAGTGGCAGCGGAAACTCGACTTATCATCGAACACATTCGCCTGCCTCGGACCCTCATGGGCTTGCTGGTAGGTGCGACGCTGGCGCTTACCGGCGCGGTGATGCAGGGACTATTTCGTAACCCGCTGGCTGAT
>JAUVYN010000108.1 GCA_030603065.1 Pseudomonas sp. | reverse complement strand
GACGACTGGGCCAGATGATCCAGGAGAACACCACGGTCTCATCCGGCTGGCATTTGACGGCCATGGGGAAAGAGGTGACCTCGCCATCAGGCACGTCATCACCCCAGCATTCCACCATGTGGAGGGCGCCGTGGTCCTTGAATACGGGCAGCGCCGCTCTGGCATGGTCGATGTACGCCTGCTTTTTGGCTGTCGGAACAGCCAGTACGAACCCGTCTACGTAGCTCATGGCACTCTCCTCATTGATCCTTGGGTGGTAATTCGCGCACTGGGCGCACTTCAATGCTGCCGAAGCGGGCAGGGGGGATGCGGCCAGCCAGTTGGAGGGCTTCATCCAGGTCGCGGGCTTCCAGCAGGTAGAAGCCGGCGAGCTGCTCCTTGGTCTCGGCGAAGGGGCCGTCGGAGATCAGTATCTCGTCTCCCCGCCGGCGTACGGTGGTGGCACTGTCGGTGGGTTGTAATGCCTGGCCAGCCAGATAATGTCCCTGAGCTGAGAGCCGCTCCACACCTGCCACGCATTCCTGATTGAGCTCGTGCCATTCTTTCTCGCTCATGGCGTTGATGATGCTCTCCTGGTAATAGACCAGCGCGACGTATTTCATGATGGTTCTCCTTGTTCGCCGGGCCCGCACGGGGCAGCCTGACAGTTGATCATCCAGCCGACGCCATAGCGGTCGGTAAGCATGCCGAAGCGGTGCGCCCAGAAGGTTTCAGCAAAGGGCATGCTGATCTGACCGCCTTCAGCCAGTTGCTCGAAGGCCGTCTGGGCCTGGGCAGGGTCGGTGTATTCGAGCTGCACCTGGACGCCCTGTATTGGCTGATAACACTCCGCAGCCATGTCCGCGCCCATCAGCCAGCGGCCTCTGATGTTCAGGGCTGCATGAATGACCTTGTCGTGCATTGAAACAGGCACCTGGTCTGCTGCGGGTGACTCGCCATAGGTCATTGGTGTGGCGAGCGAGCCTCCTGTAACCGATGCATAGAAGGTCATCGCTTCGCGACAGGTGCCCGGGAAGCTCAGGTGCACGTTCATGCCCTGGGGGAGTCGAGACTGCTGGTAGACCCTATCCAGTCCGTGCCCCGGTTCGAAATCGCTCATTTCATAGTAGCGACGTAGTTCCAGGTTTACCGTGCCGTCGCCATATTCTCTCGGCCAGCGTTTGGCCCACTCGATCGCCTCTTCCAGGGAGCCGACTTCGAGGATGCTGTAGCCGGCCAACTGCTCGGTGGTTTCGGCGAGCGGACCGCGAATGACAGTGGCTTCGCCCTGGCGAAATTCGATGCGGCAACCCTCACTGGTCGGGGCCAGGCCATTGCCATCGACGAACACGCCCGCTTCGCTCATCTCCAGGCTGTATGCGCCCATTGCAGCGAACAGCTCCTGCGAAGGCATGACGCCCTGTTCGGTCAGCGTATCGGCTTTGCGCATCAGCATGTATTTCATGGATCGTCCTCTTTCTGGTGGTGTTTCCAGTAAGTCGGGACAGGTCCGGGTAAATCGACAGGGCCGGACAATTTTTTATTCGGTCGAACGCATCATTGCGATGCGGCGCTCGAGGAAGCGCCGCTCGGGCTCCTGTTTTGCAAGTTCCAGGGCGGTCTCGTAGGCTCTGATCGCCTTTTTGATGTTGCGAAGCTGCTGCTGAAAGTCCCCAAGTGCCGCGTGGTATAGGTGATACCCGAGTATTACCGGGTCCGCGGAGAGTGCATCCAGAGCAGCCAGTCCGGCGCGCGGGCCCTCGCACATGGCAATGGCAACTGCCCGATTCAGGGCGATGATTGAGGATGGATGCTGTCGAAGCAGGGCGCCGTATAGCCTTACGATGCGCGGCCAGTCTGTGGCGTCTGGATTGGCGGCTAGAGCGTGTTCGGCAGCGATGCAGGCCTGCAACGTGTAATAGCCGGTCGGCGTGAGGGCCAGTGCACGGGTAAGCCAATCGATTCCTAGCGATATGTCCTTCTGGTCCCAGAGGCTTCGGTCCTGGTCTTCCAGCCTGATCAGGTCGCCCGACGCATCCCGCCTGGCGTGACGCCGCGAGTGTTGGAGATGCATCAGTGCCTGTAGTCCGAGCACTTCCCCTTCAGGCAGCAGCGTCGCGAGTTCAGCATTGAGTTGCAGGGCATTGGCCGCCAGGTCTGCATTGGTCCGGTCCGCGCCGATGGTTGCCGAGTAGCCCTCGTTGAACACCAGATAGATGACCTGCAGAACGGCGGGCAACCGCTCTGGGAGCTCGTCTGCCTCCGGAACGCGATAGGGTATCCCGGCAAGGGCGATCTTGCGTTTGGCGCGCACGATACGCTGGGCAAGGTTTGAGGGTTTGATCAGCAGGGCATGGGCGACCTGTTCGGTGGTCAGGCCGCACATCTCGCGCAGTGTGAGCGCCACACGCGCATCCATTGCGAGGCTCGGGTGGCAGCAGGTGAACAGCAGGCGCAGTTGATCATCCGCTATGGCGTGCTGGTCGATCTCGTCGCTGAAAGGCTCCGGCTCCATGCGTGAGATGTAATCGGTATGGCGTCGTTGTGTCTGCAGGCGCCTGATTTGATCGATGCCGCGACGGTGCCCGGCGGTTATCAGCCAGGCGACAGGGTCGCTCGGCATGCCTTGTTCGGGCCACTGGGCCAGGGCTGCAGCGAAGGCGTCCTGCAGGGCTTCTTCTGCCAGGGCGAACTCCCCCAGCAGGCGAATGAGTGTGGCGAGGACCCGCCTGGCATGCTGTCGATAGCATCGTTCGATCTGGTAGGCCGTGCTGTCCATGGCATGTCGTTGTGAGAATGTGATCCAGCAAGTTGAGCAGGTGATTGGGGATAGTCAAGGCGCTGGGCGTAAAGGCACCCGCGCTCAACTAGCTGACGGGGCCGAATCCTCTTCCAACCGTTCCAAAAACATCGCCAGCGCCACTTCTTCAGCCTTCAACCCCTTGCGCACCCTAGGCTTGGGCAGCCTGGACAGCTCGCCGAGGCTGAAGTGCTCAAGCACTGCCGGATGTATGTAGCATTTGCGGCACACGGCCGGGGTATTGCCGAGTTGCTGCGCAACTTCCTTTACGACGGCGACGACGTGCCGCTTGGCATCCGATTCCGGCTGCCATTCAAGCTCGCGTAATACAGCCAGAGCCATGGCTGTGCCGGCCCAGGTACGGTAGTCCTTGGCGGTGAAGTCGGCCCCGGTGAGGCTGTGCAGGTAGTCATTGACGTCATGTGAGCTGACGGTGTGGCGGTTGCCGTCTTCATCCAGGTACTGAAACAGCTCCTGGCCCGGCAGTTCCTGGCAGCGCTTGAGAACTCTGGCCAGGCGTCTGTCTTTCACGCTGATCTGATGCTCCACGCCGCTCTTGCCACGAAACTGAAAGTGGATCTTGCTGCCGTTGATGTCGACGTGTCGATTACGCAGGGTGGTAAGGCCATAGGATTTGTTGTCCCGGGCGTACTGGGTGTTGCCGACCCGAATAAGTGTCGCATCCAACAGCATCAGAACGGTGGCCAGGACCTTCTCCCGAGTAAAGCCCGGTTCGGCAATCCTGGCTTCCAGCTGTTTGCGCAGTTTTGGCAGGGCCTTGCCGAACGCCTGTAGGCGCGCATATTTGTCTGCATCGCGCACCTCGCGCCAACGTGGGTGATAGCGGTACTGCTTGCGCCCCCGCGCGTCGCGGCCGGTCGCCTGCAAATGCCCCTGCGGGTCGGCACAGATCCACACGTCCGTGTAGGCGGGTGGTACGGCGAGGGAGTCCAGGCGCTTGATCTCATCCGCATCGGTTATGCGGTCACCCTTGGGGTCGAAATACTGAAACTTGCCACGAATTTTTCTACGGCTGATGCCGGGCTGACGGTCGTCGACATAGTGAAGGTCGCGGGGCAGGGCGGGTGAAGTGGTGTCAGGCATGGCACGGGTCCTGGCGGATCTTTTATATGGACCATCATGCTTCGTGGTGGTGCGATGGGGATCGGATAACGCTGTGCTGCTAAGATGGCCATCATGACCATTGCTACAGGCGCGTCTCATGTCCGACCCCCTCGATCCGCACGACCTGCAACGCTTTCTTTCCGCTCAGGACGGCGTATTTGATAAAGCTCTGGCTGAGCTGCAAGCTGGCCACAAGACGTCCCACTGGATGTGGTTCATCTTTCCTCAGTTGGCGGGCCTGGGCCGTAGCCAAATCGCGCAATTCTACGCCCTCAACGACGCTGACGAGGCACGGGCCTATCTGGCACACCCGGTGCTAGGGCCTCGACTCCAGACTTGTGCCACGGCACTGCTTCGCTGGGATGGGCGTTCTGCGACCGACATTCTGGGCAGCCCGGACGACCTCAAGCTGCGCTCGAGCATGACGCTATTCGCAGCTGTGGCCCCCGACAACCCTGTGTTCGCCAGGGTGCTGGAGGTGTTTTTCAAGGGCAAGGGCGATACGCGCACCCTGAACATGCTCGGTATGGCGCATTGAAGTAGAATGGCCGACTTTTGGCTCACAAGGCCTTCATCGCGCATTCGGGAGACCCCCTGCCATGTCTGAGCGCCCCCAACCGCGGGCTGCGGCGCTATTGCCGCTTTTGCTGTTTCTGGTCATTTTTCTCGGCAGCGGTATCTACTACACGCTGATCGGTACCGACTTCGCCTTCTATCAGATCAAGGCTCCGGTGGCGATTTTGCCGGCAATCGTGCTGGCGCTGATTATCGCAAGGGATACGCTGAACCGCAGCCTGGATGCCTTCGTGGGTGGTGTCGGCAACAGCAATATCATCACCATGGTGCTGGTGTTCCTGCTTGCCGGGGCCTTCGCTGCGGTGACCAAGGCGATTGGTGGGGTGGATGCGACGGTCAATCTGGGGCTCAGCGTAATACCGCCGGCGCTGGTGCTTCCAGGGCTGTTCGTGATCGGCGCTTTCGTCGCCACCGCCATGGGGACTTCCATGGGCACTATCGGTGCACTGGCACCCGTCGCGTTGGGTTTCGCCGAGGCAACCGGGTTATCGATTCCGATGACCATGGGGGCGGTGATCGGCGGTGCGATGGCGGGGGACAACCTGTCGATCATCTCGGACACCACCATCGCCTCGACCCGTACACAAGGCGTGGCGATGCGCGACAAGTTCAAGCTCAACCTTATGATCGCGTTGCCGGCTGCGGTGCTGACGGTGGTATTGCTGTTCATTCTGGGGGATAGCGCAACCGAGCCGACTATCACCGCTTACGACCCGATTCTGGTGCTGCCTTACCTGGCCGTACTGGTAATGGCCCTGAGCGGGCTCAATGTATTCATCGTGCTGATGGCGGGTATCCTGCTTTCCGGCCTGACCGGGTTGATGCTGACTGAGGGCTATTCGGTCGAGTCATGGGGAGGCGACATCTACCGCGGTTTCGAAGGCATGGTCGAGATAATGATCCTGTCGATGTTCATCGGGGGGCTCTCGGCCATCATGAAACGCGAAGGCGGTCTGGCCTGGCTGCGACAAGGGATTCAACGGATGGTGGGTCGCATCGGCCAGGCTGGTCGACGTAGTGGCGAAGCGGCGGTAGCGGGCCTGGTAAGCCTGGCGAACCTGTTTGTTGCCAATAACACGGTGGCGATCATCATCAGCGGCAGCGTAGCGCGGGACCTTGCCGATCATTACCAGGTCGACCGTCGCCGTAGCGCCAGTCTGCTCGATATTTTCTCCTGCGTGGTCCAGGGCCTGATCCCCTATGGCGCCCAGATCCTGCTGGCGGGCTCGATTGCAGGCGTTTCTCCGCTGGTGCTGGTGGGGCAGGTCTACTACTGCTGGTTGCTGGGACTGGTGGCGATCGTCGCGATAGTGCTGGGCTTTCCGCGGCCGCGGGGAGAGGTGCTGGCCGGGCAGGCGCAGGGGTAGTCGCCTGACTCGCTTCAACCATTCGTCGGGTGGGGGGCTCAACCCCCCTCCGGATAGCGTTATTACCCTGATAGGGGTATTTGCCGGACCTCCGGAAACACCTAGCATGCTCACCTGAGCGACAGACTGGCCCGGCTCGGCGTAACTGCACTTTTCGCTGTACATGGACGTCAATCCTACCTTTCGGCTGCTCCCATCAACACGTTCACCTCTGCGCCCGACATATGGGCGAGCTGTCCCGGAAGGTATGTATGTCTCTACTGCGCAATGTTTCCCTTAGCCGCAAGCTGCTGCTGATTCTGCTGCTCCCTATGGTTGGCTTTCTCTGGCTTGCAGCCCTGTTCATCAGCGATAGAATTCAGACGCTGAGCATGATGGATAAGACGGTACGTGCCAGCGTTGTCACAGAGCAGATCAGTCAGCTGGTCAGTAATCTGCAGCGTGAGCGTGGTGCCAGCGGCGTGTATCTTAGTAGCAGGGGTAGCGCCATGCACGATCGCCTGCCAGGGATGCGTGCAGACACCGACGCAGCCATCGGCGTGCTGCGGCAAGGCGGGAACGGATCGGACGCATTGCTTGCCGAGCTCATGCGCAATCTCGATGCGTTGCAAGCCTTGCGTAGTGACATTGACCGCATGAGTCTGACCAATGTCGAATCAGGTGCTCGTTATACCCGCATCATCGAAGCCTTCATCAGCTATACCCACTCGCTCGAACAGCGCGTAGAAGTGGCGGCGCTTGGGCGTCAGCTCGGTTCGCTGAACAACCTCATCGAGATGAAGGAGCGGGCAGGGCGCGAGCGTGCGATGCTTGGCGTGGTATTCGGTCAGGACCGTTTCGATGCCGCGTTGCTGTCCAGTTTCAGTCGTAATCTTGGCGAGTACGCGGCTTACCTGGACGGTTTCCGCCGCAGCGCCAACCCGATGCTCGTGGAACGACTGGACAATCTGTTGCAGCAGCCGGTCGCGGCCGAGGTGAGAAGATTGCATCAGCTGGCCTTTGAAACGCCGTTAGGCGAATCGCTGGGCGTAAACGGAGCTGAATGGTTCGAAAAGTCCACCGCCCGCATCGATCTGATCAGCGAAGTGGAGCGTAGCCTTGCCAGGGAAATCGGCGAATACGCGCAAGCGGCGTATGCGCAAGCGCGCACTGGACTGCTTTTCGCCCTCGCAATGGTCATCGCAGCGCTGACAGTCGTTTCCTGCCTGTCATGGATGATCATCCGGAATATCAACCAGGCGGTGAAGGACGTCAATCGCACGCTCGGCGGACTGTCCGCCCGGGATCTGTCCTCGCGAGCGAGCTATGTTGGTAAAGACGAGTTTGGCCAGATCGCCCAGAATCTCAATGTCATGGCTGGTCAGTTGCGTCAGATCGTGGAGGAGATCGGTGGAGCCACGGCCCAGGTCGCGACTGCCGCGGAAGAGTGTTCCGCCGTCACCCTGCAGACCAGTGAAAGCGTTGAGCGTCAACGGCAGGGGACCGAGCTGGTGGTAACCGCGATCCACCAGATGAGTGCGACCGTACGCGAAGTTGCGCGCAGCACAAGTGATGCGGCGGACATGTCCCGTCAGGTAAATGAGAGCACCAATCAGGGCCGCATCGAGGTAGATCAGACTGTCGAGCTGATTCGCCAGCTGTCGGTTCAAGCTAATCAGACTGCCGAAACTCTCAACGACCTGAAGGATGAAAGCGATTCGATTTCGTCGGTCATCAATGTCATTCGGGGCATTGCCGAACAGACCAACTTGCTGGCACTGAACGCTGCTATCGAGGCAGCCCGGGCCGGAGAACATGGCCGCGGGTTTGCGGTGGTCGCTTCGGAAGTACGGGTACTTGCACAGAAAACCCAGGAATCCACCGGTAGCATCCGTGACATGATTGCCAACCTGCAGTCAGGTGCGGACAAGGCATCCCGTTCGATGCAGGAGACCCTGGCCACCGCTCAGGCGGGCGCCGGCAGAATCGTGCGCGCCGGCGAGTTGCTCGCGGAAATCGCAGAAGGCGTAGCTGGCATCAGCGACCGCAACACCCAGATCGCTTCCGCCGCCGAAGAGCAAAGCTCGGTCGCCGAAGACATAAACCGCAACGTGGTATCCATCAACGACGTCGCGATCCAGGTAAGCGCCGGTGCAGAACAGACCGCCGCCACCAGCCTGGAGCTGGCGCGGCTGGCGGAACAGCAGCAGGCGTTGGTGGGGCGGTTCAAGGTGGCTTGAGGATCGAGGCAACGATCGCGGGGGCGCACTTTCATCTGCCAGGTTAGTTCTGTGGATAGGGCTGATTGTAGTGGTCAACTGTTTTGCTCAAGGACGGTAGTACGACTAATACCTGCCAAACGGATCAGGCAGGTCATTGCGCAGGCAAGAATTTCCTTCCCCATGCACATTGCTTTCCCCGTCGAACTCAATGAAACCACAATATCAGGCCGCCAAGTTTCGCTGCACCAAACTGGCCATTCATGGTCGCGCTGCCATACTTGAAAACTAAGCTGCCTGCGATGGCGGCTCAGCATTCAATGCGGCCAGATCCTGTTCTCTTTCAGCCATGGCCGCTTCCAGCTCCGGTGAACGTTTGGCCCACTGCTCTGGCGGCAAGGGCTGGGACCAGGCGATGGCCTCGGGACTTTCAAGATCAGGTATCACTGCAAACTTCTTCTTGTGCAGCCAGTGATAGGTCATGACATTGAAAATTCCACACCAGAAAATAATGTCCCATACCAGGGCAAGAAACAGCCCATGTTTCTCCCTTGATTCCTTGAATCCGTCGATAAAAATCTCTTTCAGGCTTTTCTCACGTACATCCTGCAGCGGCTCGGGGATGGCCTCCGGCCCGATCTCCATAAAGCTGCGTATGCATTCCCATTGCCGCATGGCGGCTATGCCCGGACCGGGGCTGACCATCATCAACCAGCCCTCCTTGTCTTTATGGTAGGGCTCGTCAATCTCGTCTTTAAAGGGAAACCACAGTATCAGGCCGCCTAGATGGGCCGCGCCGAACTGGCCGATCATGGTGGCGCTGGGGGCTATCGCGTGGACCCGCTCCCAGGGAACCGTCCATTCCTTGCCATCGGGGGTGGTGATACGCACTTCGCGCCGGTGGCGATGAAAGCGCAGAGGGGGAGGGAGGGGGCGGCGATAGAGGCGGATGAAGAGCGTCCAGCCGAAGCCCATTAGAACCGCCCCTAATGCAAAAAACATTAGGGCTCCGAGGTACTGGTGCGAAGCCAATGAGTATGAAACAACCGCGAGAAACAGGACTGTACCAGTGTGATTAGTTATCCATGAGCCTGCTAAAGACAAACTCCCTATATCTAGAAAGGTATCGTTCTTGCGCCACATCAAACCGAGAATATCGGATGCGGGTTGTCCGGTAGGGATAGGTAAGGGCGAGAGGTGTTCCTGCTTCCACAGAAAAC
>JAUVYN010000154.1 GCA_030603065.1 Pseudomonas sp. | reverse complement strand
GGGTCGACGGTGCGATCCGGCTGGCGCCGAAGTAAGCCGAGGGTTCCCCGGCGCCGTGCCGCGGCGCCGGGGATCGCCCATTCACCCCTGCAGCACCTGCTTCAGGCTCTGCACGAAGTGGCCGAGGTTGGCCTCTGACAGGCCGGCGATGTTCATGCGGCTGCTGCCGACCATGTAGATGGCGTGCTCGGTCTTGAGCCGTTCGACCTGCTCGGGCGTGATGCCGAGGAAGCTGAACATGCCGCGCTGGCGCTCGATGAAGCCGAAATCGCGCTGCACGCCGGCCTCGCGCAGGGCCTGCACCATGGCGCTGCGGTAGTGGTTGATGCGGCCGCGCATGTCGGCCAGCTCCTGCAGCCACTGCGCCCTGAGTTCAGCGTCCTCGAGGATCTCGCGCACCAGCACCGCGCCGTGCGCGGGCGGCATGGAATAGACGTTGCGGATCGCCGACAGCAGCTGCGAGAACGTGGCGCGGGTCTGCTCGGCGCTGTGGCCGATCAGGCTGACCGCACCGATGCGCTCGCGGTAGAGGCCGAAGTTCTTTGAGCAGGAGGTGGCGAGGATCATCTCGGGCAGTCGCCGGGCCAGCAGGCGCGGGCCGAAGGCATCGCTGTCGAGGTCCGCGCTGAAGCCCTGGTAGGCCATGTCGACGAAACACAGGAAGCCCTGCTTCTCGGCCAGCGAAGCCACCGCCTCCCAGTGCCGCGGCTCCAGATCGACGCCGCTGGGGTTGTGGCAGCAGGCGTGCAGCAGCACCACGCTGCCCTCCGGCAATGCTTCCAGCCCCTGCAGCATGCCGGCGAGGTTCAGGCCCTTGGTTTCCGGATCATAATAGGGATAGGTCACCACTTCATAGCCGGCGGCTTCGAACAGCGAGCGGTGGTTCTCCCAGCTCGGATCGCTGATGGCGACCAGGCGCTTGTCGAGCAGACGATAGAGGAAATCTGCACCCAGCTTGAGGGCGCCTGTACCGCCGATCGCCTGAGTGGTAATCAGCCGACCGGAGCCGAGCAGGGCGGAGTCCTGGCCGAACAGCAGCTTCTGTACCGCGTTGTCATAGGGTGCCAGACCGTCGATCGGCAGATAGCCGCGTGGCGCATGCTCGGCGACCCGCGCTTCTTCCGCTGCCTGCACCGCGCGCAGCAGTGGCAGCTTGCCGGCTGCATCGTAATAGACGCCAACGCCCAGGTTCACCTTCTCCGGTCGCTGGTCTGCATTGAACGTCTCGTTCAGACCAAGGATCGGATCATGGGGGGCCATTTCGACGGAATAAAACAGGCTCATGGTATGGATGGACTCGAAGCAGGTGAATGGTGGGTGTCGGCGCACCTTTCGGGGCGCACTATTATAAGCGTACAGTCCCCCCGCTTGCGAGGGGCTGCATATACTGTAACCAGTCGGACGCGCGCCGCCGGTCCGGTGTCACAGGGGCGGTGCTATGATGCGTGAAACCTTCAAGAGGATACTTTCGTCCCGATGAGTCAGTTCAAACTGCAGACTCGATTCAAGCCGGCGGGCGATCAGCCCACCGCCATCCGTCAACTGGTAGAGGGGCTCGAAGCCGGCCTCTCGCATCAGACGCTGCTGGGCGTAACCGGCTCGGGCAAGACCTTCACCATGGCCAACGTCATTCAACAGGTGCAGCGCCCGGCGATCATCATGGCGCCGAACAAGACGCTCGCAGCTCAACTGTATGGCGAGTTCCGCGAGTTCTTCCCGCATAACGCGGTAGAGTACTTCGTCTCCTACTACGACTATTATCAGCCGGAAGCCTATGTGCCCTCGTCGGACACCTTCATCGAGAAGGATGCTTCCATCAACGACCACATCGAGCAGATGCGGCTCTCGGCGACCAAGGCGCTGCTGGAGCGGCCGGACGCGATCATCGTCGCCACCGTCTCTGCGATCTATGGCCTGGGCGATCCTCAGTCGTATCTGCGGATGGTGCTGCACGTCGACCGCGGCGACATTCTGGATCAGCGCACCCTCCTGCGGCGGCTGGCCGAACTGCAGTACACCCGTAATGAAATGGAACTGTCGCGTGCCAACTACCGGGTGCGGGGCGACGTGATCGACATATATCCGGCCGAATCCGATTTCGAGGCGGTGCGCATCGAACTGTTCGATGAGACCGTCGAACAGATCAGCTTCTTCGATCCGCTAACAGGTGAGATTTTACGCAAGGTTCCGCGCGTAACTATTTATCCCAAATCACATTACGTAACCCCAAGGGAGACCCTCGTTGATGCCGTCGAGCGCATCAAAGTGGAGCTGAAGGAGCGTCTGGAAGTGCTCACCAGCCAGAACAAGCTGGTTGAGGCGCAGCGGCTGGAGCAGCGCACCCGCTTCGACATGGAGATGATCCTGGAGCTTGGCTATTGCAATGGCATCGAGAACTACTCTCGCTATCTGTCCGGCCGCCCGGAAGGTCTGCCGCCCCCGACGCTTTTCGACTATCTGCCGCAGAACGCCTTATTGATTATCGATGAATCCCACGTCTCGGTGCCGCAGGTCGGGGCCATGTACAAGGGTGATCGCTCGCGCAAGGAAACCCTGGTCGAGTATGGCTTCCGCCTGCCGTCGGCCCTGGATAACCGCCCGATGCGTTTCGACGAATGGGAGGCGATCTCGCCACAGACGGTATTCGTCTCGGCAACGCCTGGCCCGTACGAGGAGGCGCATGCCGGTCGCGTAGTAGAGCAGGTGGTTCGTCCCACCGGCCTGGTCGATCCCGAGATCGAGGTGCGCCCCGCGACGACTCAGGTCGACGATCTGCTTTCGGAGATTGGCAAGCGCGTCGCGAACAATGAGCGGGTTTTGGTAACCACCCTTACCAAGCGCATGGCCGAGGATCTGACCGATTATCTGGCGGATCATGGGGTCAAGGTGCGCTATCTGCATTCGGATATCGATACGGTCGAGCGTGTGGAAATCATTCGTGACCTGCGGATCGGCGGATTCGACGTGTTGGTGGGCATTAACTTGTTGCGGGAAGGTCTTGATATGCCAGAGGTTTCTCTGGTGGCGATTCTGGACGCGGACAAGGAGGGCTTCCTGCGGTCCGAGCGCTCGCTGATTCAGACCATCGGCCGCGCAGCGCGCAACCTCAAGGGCAAGGCGATCCTTTATGCCGATCAGATAACCGGCTCGATGCAGCGCGCGATCGACGAGACCGAGCGGCGTCGGGAAAAGCAGATCAAATTCAACCTGGATAACGGCATTACCCCGGTGGGCGTCACCAAGAGTGTCAAGGATATTCTCGAGGGCGCAGTGGTGCCGGGCAGCAACAGCCGTTCGAACAAGCGCAAGCAGCTCAAGGCGGCAGAGGAGGCCGCTGATTACAAGGCCGGTATCCGCTCACCAGCGGAAATCACCAAGCGCATCAAGCAGGCGGAGGAGAAAATGTACCGCCATGCCCGTGATCTGGAATTCGAAGCGGCCGCGCAGATGCGCGATGAAATCAGCAAGCTGCGCGACATGCTCAAGGCGATCTGAGCCCGGCAGGCCGCGTGTCGCGCGGCCCTGCATTTTAATCTCCGTTTTTCAGCAACTTATGCTTGACAAGGTCTCGGACCCTGCGTAAAGTTCGCGGCCATTGCAGGCACGTAGCTCAGTTGGTTAGAGCACCACCTTGACATGGTGGGGGTCGTTGGTTCGAATCCAATCGTGCCTACCAAACAAACCCGCACTGCACGGGGCTTAGAGGGCGATTCCGAAAGGGTCGCCCTTTTTGTTTGGGAAAACTTTGGGAATATTTTGGGAAAACGTCCACCCGCTAGAGCGCCAATCCGGCCTGCACGCGCTGGTAAGCGACCTGCTTTTTCTCGTGCCCTTCCTGGTAGTACGAGGTCATCCCTTCGGTAGCATGACCCATCAGCGCCTGGATGTATTCCTGAGCGAATCCCTGTTGTTGATACAGCCATGACAGGCAAGAACGTCGAGCAATGCTTCACGCTGCTCCGGACTGGTCCAGACCGGCAGGTCACGGGATTCCAGGCCGACGATTTGGTGGTCCTGCCAGCCGAACAGGGTACGAAAGGCATCGTTGACCGCCAGCGCACGGCAAGCGCTTGCCCGCACCAGCACGCAGGCTATGGGTAAACGCTGAAAGAGGCCGACCAGTCCCTGATCGCCTATATCGATGTAGCTCATGGTCGCCTCTGCTATGTTGCAGCCGCGGCTGCAAGGCGGGCATTGTTTTTATAATTGAAACCTTGATAACCACAAGCTAGCTCTTCGCCAGCATAGTTACAAGCCATTGGGAGTACAAAAGCAAAAAGGGCGAACCCTCG